>CAYXDL010000135.1:0-6627 GCA_964463775.1 uncultured Hyphomicrobiales bacterium | reverse complement strand
CCATCAGTACCCCGAATCCCTTGCGCCGGCGCAGATCGGCAATCAGCTTGTACAAAGCCGCCTGCCCGCTGACATCGACATTCTGCAGCGGTTCATCCAGCACCAGAAGATCCGGATTCCCCATCAGTGCCCGGCCCAGAAGGACCCGCTGGCGCTGACCGCCGGAAAGCTTCTGCAGTGGCCGGTCAAGCAAATCGCCTATTCCGACATCCCCGGCAATGGTGCCGATGTGATCGCGGCGCCCATGACGGCCGAGCAACAGGAACCGCCTGACGCTGAGCGGCAGCGTGGC
Organism: uncultured Hyphomicrobiales bacterium; assembly: GCA_964463775.1. Taxonomy (GTDB): domain Bacteria; phylum Pseudomonadota; class Alphaproteobacteria; order Minwuiales; family Minwuiaceae; genus JALXAG01. The sequence continues at coordinate 6,335 of CAYXDL010000135.1, read as the reverse complement.
ATCCGGCATCCAGAACTGCGGCGCATAGCCGATCCGCAGCCCCGCACGCCGCCACAAGCGGCCTTCATGCGGAACCAGAATGCCGAGCACAATACGCATCAGGGTCGATTTTCCGCCGCCATTGGGGCCGATCACCGTCACGATCTCACCTGCATGAATACGCAGCGACACATGGTCGACCACCACATCCCCACCCTGCCGGTAAACGATGTCCCTGGCTTCAAGCAGCAGCGGTGCATCCGCTCCTGTGCTGTTCATGTTCCTTCGCCCGAAACCATTTCGCGGCAACGGCTGCATGTCCCGCTGATTTCCACCGTCTGATGGTGAATGATGAAATCCTGCTCCCTGGCCGCCGCATCGATTTCCGCAGCCAGCGCCGCACGGTCGATTTCCGCGGCACAGCCGCATGCCTCACACAGAAAAATCGCCGCCAGATGCGGGTGTTCCGGCATCGGGCATCCCATATAGGCATTCAGATGCTCGACCTTGTGCACCAGCCCCTGATCAAGCAGGAAATCCAGGGCCCTGTATACGGTGGGCGGGGCCGCCGGGCGTCCTTCTCCTCCCAGCTGAGCCAGAATGGCATAAGCGCTGAGGGGAACATGGCTTTGCCACAGAATTTCCAGAACCTGCCGGCGCAATGCCGTCAGGCGAACCTTGCGTGCCGCGCACAGCGCCGTGGCACGAGATATGGCTTCCTGAACGCAATCCCCGTGATTATGATCGCGCCAGGGTTGGTTGTGGATCATGACCGGCCTCATCAAATGATATGTTATAATATTGCATCGATAATGATGCCGCAACATCATGGATGGGAAAATGCCTGATAGTCCCCCGACATCCGAAATCATGGCGGAAACACCGGCCTTGCCCTGGATGAACGATCCTGCGGAGCTGCTGCGCCATATCCGCTTCAATGCTGACGGGCTGGTGCCGGCCATCGCCACCCAGTTCGACAGCGGCGAAGTGCTGATGATGGCCTGGATGAACGCGGATGCTCTGCGCGAAACCCTGCGCAGCGGCCAGGTCTGCTATTGGTCGCGTTCCCGCCAGGCCCTGTGGCGCAAGGGCGAAACCTCGGGCCAGGTGCAGCGGCTGATCGGGATGCGCCTCGATTGCGACGGCGATACCCTGCTGCTGCTGGTCGATCAGGCGGGCGTCGCCTGCCATACGGGACGGCGTTCCTGTTTTTACCGCGCCTGGGGGAAGGACGGGCTTGAAACGATTCTCGATGTGCAGACACCACCCGCAGATCTCTATGGTGGTGCGAAAGGCTGAATTCAGCGCTTCAGAGGCCCGGCAAGAGTGAAGCCGGCAAAAGGATGTTCCGGCGGGCGCTGCAGCCAGTTTGTCGCCGGATAGTGTGCCGCCCCGTCAATCAGATGCAGGGTAAAGGCCTGACGGGATCGCGGCGAGCGGTTGGCGGCGCTGTAATGAGGCAGCAGCCCGTCCAGCACCACCAAGGTGCCTTTCCTGACCTCCAGAGGCACCAGATCCCTCATATCCACGGACAAATCCCTCAGCGGCACCATTTCCGTGCCCCCCTCAGCCCTGCGCCGAAACAGGGAGCCAAGCCCCAGATGGTGCCCGCCAGGCAGGGCCTGAAGACAGCCGTTTTCAACCGTTGCATCCTCCAGCGCCACCCAGAGGCCGAGGCAGCTTGCCGGTTCCGTGTGCAGAAAGGTTTCATCCTGATGGCAGGCGACCTCGCCACCGATGCCGGGCTGCTTGAAAATATGCATGGACTGCACCAGCAGCGGCTGTTGCAGAACACCCAGAGCAGCGATCAGATCGGCAAAAGCCTTCTGTCTGGAGAAGGCGAAATAGACCGGATCCAGATCATGCATGGCATGGCCGATCTTGTTGATCGCCTGATGCTTGTCACAGCGAAGCCGTCCTGCCTCATCGAAGGCTTCCTCCTCGAAGAAAAAGCGGATATCGAAGCCGGAGCCAAGAAAATAGGCATCCGAATGGCGGGTTTGCTCATTGGTGGTGAAAACCGAACGATGACTTTGCGCATCAAAGCCGTCAATCAGCCCGGCCGCGCGGGCTACCAGATCGTCGCAAAGGGAAGGATCGACAAATCCTTCCAGTACCAGAAAGCCGTCATCGGCAAAGGCGGATTTTTGCGCCGGGGAAAGCATGGACCTATTCGACGCTGGCAACCAGGCGTTCAGCCATTTCCTCCAGTCTTTCCCGGTCCAGCAGATAAAAATTCCGCCCCTTGCGTTTTGCCAGCCCCGACTTGACCAATTGCCCCATGACCCGTGCGACGGTTTCGCGCGTCGTACTGGCATGAGAAGCAATCAGTTCCTGGGTCGGTACCGGGTGGATCAGCCATGATCCCGGCGTCACCGGATCGGGCTTTGCCAGACGCAGCAGTTCCACGTAAACCCGCTGCACCGCTCCCAGGGTAGACAGATCCATGATCCGTTCATCGCAGTTGCGGATGATCTGCGTCAGTTTGAGCAGCACTGCGCCCATCAGGTCGCCATGTTCCTGCAGCAGGCGGTTGAAAACATCCCGGTCCATGATCGCCAGGCGGCATTTTTCAATGGCGACGACACTGGCGGAGCGCGGCTTGCCATCGATGGCGGCAATCTCACCGAAGTAATGACCGGCCCTGACCACGGCATAGGCGATTTCCCGCCCGGACAGGGAGTAATTGACCACCTGAACGGCGCCATCGACAACGAAATAGACATCGCGCGATTCGGAATCGCGGTTCAGCACCTGATCGCCCGTCTTCAGATCCAGCCAACGGCAGCCCGTCGCCAGCGCCGTGCGTTCCTCGGCCGCAAGCGGGGCCAGCAGGCCTATATTGTCGAGGCTTCGTTCAGCACTCATCGCCCATTCATCCCTGTTTATTTCCACAACACCGGCCGCCGGATGGCGGTACTCCCATGGCGTAGACTGTTTACCATAATTGACTGGCGCTGCTTAGACAAAACGAATAGCCCGCGAAATGATCGCCGGAACAGGCTTTATTTGCCATGGTTTTGGCCCATGAACGCAGCCGCGCAACCAGATCACAACCTGAGCGAGATATTCCATAGAAATATGCTATGGTGATGATGAACGCCGGAAATTACGGGAACCAGGGTCAGAATGCTGCAATGTACAAACTGCCCCCGCTGAACGCGCTGCGGACCTTCTGTGCCGTCGGTCAGAAGCGGACTTTCGCCGAAGCCGCCGAAATGCTCGGGGTTTCCCCTTCTGCCGTCAGTCAGCAGATCAAAAGCCTGGAATCCTGGGTGGGGGTTGCCCTCTTCGAACGCACGGCAGGTCATGTCACCCTCAATGAGCCCGGCAGGCAATATTACAATCAGGTCTGGCAATCACTGTCGATGATCGAGGATGCCACCAACGACCTGCGCGGCACCAGCGATCAGGGCAGGCTGAACATATCGGTCCTGCCCTCATTCGCCTCACAATGGCTGGTGCCGCGCCTGCGTTCTTTCAAACAGGCCCACCCGCAAATCGATGTCGCGATTTCGACCACCAATGACCTGGTCGATTTCAGCACCGAGGACGTCGATCTGGCCATCCGCTATGGCCATGGCGAATATCCCGGCCTTCATGCCCGCAAGCTGCTGACCGAAGCAGTGAACGTCGTCTGCACACAGAAAGCTTATGAAACCTGGCAGGATGCCGTATCGGGCCGGAACGATCTGTCAGGGCTGGGCCGGCTGCCGTTCGTCGATGACGGCAGCAGCCGGGTAAAATTCAAAAGCGGATTGAATGACTGGATGCAGGCCAAGGGCTTTGACGGGCAGAAAATTTCCTTTGAATACAGCTTCACCGACAGCCAGATTGCGATTGAACACGCCATACTGCACGATATGTTCATCCTCGCCCGCCTCAGCCTCGTGCTTGGCAAGCTGGAGGAGGGCGCCCTGCTTGCCCCTTTCGGCGCCTGGCTGCAGGAGGAAGCCGCCTATTACGCCGTCTACCCCGAACACCGGCCCCTGCGGCCAATTGCCAAACTGTTCCTCAGCTGGCTGGCCACGGCCTGCAGTGACTGGGTCAGACAAGCGGAACAATATACCGCAGGGTGACCTCCGCTCCCTTTGCTTAACACGCATTAGTTTTTCTAACTGGGAAATCCTGCCGGTTTCTCCTAGCTGAATGGACAAGGATCCTGCCTGCGCCACCATCCGGTCGCGCCTCAGATCCGGGAATTTCGAAAAAGGAAACCGGCAATGAACACCTTATCTGAACGCGCACGCGGCACGCTGGAAATGGCCGCAGCCATGTTCCTGTCAGGAACGCTTGGCTTTTTCGTCGTCGAATCCGGGCAGGAGGCATACAATGTGGTCTTCTTCCGCTGCCTGTTCGGCGCCACCTTTCTCGGGCTTTACTGCCTGGCTCGCGGTTTCTTCAGGGACACCGGCCTTGGCAGAAAAACCCTTCTGATCACGGCCGTCGGCGGGGTCGCAATCGTCAGCAACTGGATTCTGCTTTTCAGTTCCTACAAGCTGGCCTCCATCTCGATTTCGACCGCGGTCTACCATACCCAGCCCTTTTTCCTTCTGATCATTGGCGCAATCGTCCTGCGTGAGGCGATACCGCATAACAAGATCGTCTGGGTGAGCCTGGCCTTTGCCGGGGTGCTGATGGTCAGCGATCTGGATCTGGCGTCGTTCTCCCTGTCGTCGGAATATGTGCTCGGCCTGGGTCTCGCGCTGTCGGCAGCCGTTCTTTATGCGATCGCAACCATGATCACCAAACAGCTCAAGGGCACCCGCCCACATCTGATTGCCCTGATCCAGGTGACGATCGGCATTTTCATGCTGCTGCCCTTCGCCAGTTTCACCGACATAGCGGCTGCCAGCAACATCCAGTGGTCCTATCTGGTCATTCTGGGCGCGGTACATACCTGCCTGATGTACATTCTGATGTATTCGGCCTTTCAGAAGCTCCCCACTCCGGTCATTGCCGTCATGTCCTTTATCTATCCGGTCGTAGCCATCATGGTCGACTACATCTTCTACGGCCAATCCCTCAGCATCATGCAATTTACAGGAATCGGACTGATCATGTTCGCAGGCTTCGCGGTAAACCAGAACCTGCCACTACTGCCTTCCCGTCCGGCAATTCCGGCCACGGGTAGCGTGAAACCGGCGGTTGCCGTCGCACCCGAAACAGATCAGAAAAGCTGAAAGAAACCCGGTTCTTCCTCATTAATCAGGGAGAGCCGAAGAGCCTGAAAAATTGAAAAAGGCTGGCGGAGAGGAAGGGATTCGAACCCTCGATGGGCGGTTAACCCATACTCCCTTAGCAGGGGAGCGCCTTCAGCCACTCGGCCACCTCTCCGCCGCCGTGAATAGCCCAGGAACCGCGCTGACGTCAAGGAGTTTCAGCGGTGAAAAACCCGCCAATCCCGCCTTTTGTTTCGGTATATGCAAAAACAACAGAAACATAAATAAAATCTGTTTCGATATAAAAACAAATATAGAACAGAACAAAATAAATCAATTATTATAAAATACATCCTACACTAGGGTATTATTATTGCAATTATTAACCATTATTGACTTTAGTATCGCGCATAATCAACTTTCCTTGATACCCTGTGTTTTCTGATTTTTTTCATTATTTATTAATACAAAAGAGAAAAACTGAGACACAGTAGCGCACCACTATCAGCCCAAGGAAGAAAGGAGCATGATCATGTTCAAAATTGCGATCACAGCCTCCGCCTTGGCAATGTTGGTTTCTGCCCCGGCATGGTCACAGGCGGTCTGCTCGGAACGAAGCAAGTTCCTTGAGCATCTCAAAAAAGGGTTTCAGGAAACGCCTGTTGCCATGGGGCTGGCGTCCAATGGCGGCGTCATTGAAATTCTGACCTCGGAAAATGGCACCTGGACCATTCTGATCACCCTCGCCGACGGGCGCACCTGCGCCGTGGCAACTGGCGAGGGCTGGGAAGATCTGCCGAAGAATGTGGCGATGGGGCCGGCAACCTGACCCGCGCCTGATGCCGGGCTGCCGTTGAATTGAGCAGGCAAGCTCACCCGGGCGCCTCCGCCCTCCGATGAGATGCCGCAGACAGGAGCCCCGCTTTCCCGGCGGGGCTCTTCACCCTTCCCGCTCTATCCTGCACTTGAGAGCATCCCTCCGGGCCGCCCCTTCGGTCTGGTTTCATTATCCCCGACGCGAAAACTGTTCCTTGCCGAAAAGGACCGAGCGCACATTCTCGTCAATATCCTTCGGCTTGCGCCGCTCTTCGGCCAGTACCGCCATGCCGCGTTTTACCGCCGGGCGGGCTTCAATGGCGCGGAACCAGCGGGCCAGGTTGGGGAAATCCTCGATATTCTGTCCCTGGCGCTCAT
>CAYXDL010000134.1:0-6653 GCA_964463775.1 uncultured Hyphomicrobiales bacterium | reverse complement strand
CCCTTTTTCGGGGGCAGGATAACCGTTGGCTCATGGGGAGCAAGCGGAAATCGGAAAGACTGCGGGACAAGAAAAGTGAGAAGGCGGAAACAAAAAAGGGCCCCTGCATCTCTGCAGGCGCCCTTTGATGTGTGGACGGATATCCGCGGCCTTGTGCCTTACTTGGCTTCGCCGGCGGGAATCTGTGCCTTGAATTCCTCAATCGCCTCAACCGTGCGGCGGCTGATCACGGTAAGTGCCTCCTGCTGGGACTTGACGACGATATCGGACAGTTCCTGCAGATTGCCGAGGCCCTGTTCGATATTCTTTTTCAGCAGGTCGGCCTGCTTGACGGCATTGGCTTCCGGCGAGGAAACCTCAAGCAGTTCCTTGGCCGTGTCCTGATATTCGCTGATCATCTTCTGCATCAGCTCGCCCTGGCTCCTGGCGGCGGTCTGAACGCCCTGCGCGGTGGCCTGTGCGGCCTGTGCGAAGGCTTCGAAGTTCTTGCGCTGAATATCGAGGACGGCATTGACATCAATGCCGGGGACCTTGAAACCGTTCAGCAGCTTGCCGTAATCGACATCGAAAAACGGAAAGGTGTTTTTGGTCATCTGTTCGCTCCGTTGCAGAATCATCCTGCCCGTACCCCGGGCATACCGTGCGATGGCGCACTTGTTTGAAATCTCCTGCCTGTATAAATAAGAGCGATGTTGCAGTGCGTCAAGAGAAAATTGTGCATTGCAAAATAAATGTCATACAGAGAGTCAGGGCCGTCCCCCGCAACGGATACGGGGGTCAGGTGGCTTCGGCGGCAATACCGCCCTGGTTCCGGCTGTTCCCCCGGCGTCTGCGGCAGCGGGTAATCATTCTGTCGGCACGTTTCAGCCGCTTGTCGAGTGCCGCCATGGTGGCGGCATGATCGGGGCTGTCGTCATTCAGCCAGTCACGCATGGTGGCGGCATAGATCGCCAGGAGGCCACTGCGGCGGAAATGTCCCAGGGGACCGTGAGCTCCGATACCAGCGGCATCGAGCACCCAGCCCATGGAGCGATGCAGGCGGACGCCGGAAAAAAGCAGGCTGAGCGGAGCGGACGGACGGCTGTTGAGCAGGGCCCGAAGCCCTTCCTTATACGGGGCAAGGGCATCGAAACGGCGCATCAGCAATTCGAACAGACGATCGGTTGCCGGTTCGTCCGGCGCCGCCGGTCCTTCGGCCAGCATGGCGGCGTCGATCTCATCGTTCAGGGCACCGAGAAAAGCCGAACGATCGGGATAATCGGCACGCAATGTCTGAACCGGCACTCCCGCGCGCCCGGCAATGGCGGTCATGGACAGGCCGTTCCACCCTTTCATGGCCGCCTCATCCATGGCGGCGGCCAGAATCTTCGCCCTTGATGCGGTTTTAGTGTGCCCCGCACCACGCCGCGATGTTCCGGTTTTGCTCTTTTCCGTTGCCGATTTGCCGCTTGTCCTGCCTGTCATGGCATCCTCCCGCCGTTTCAGAAAGGTTTCCGAAACCCGTATCCGTTCAGAAGTATATCATGTTCGCCGAATGGGGCGAAATGCGGGCAGGCATGGGTAGCGGCGGATTTTCAGAAATAGAGATCGCTCCCGCCTGTGGCTGTTTCCGCAAGCTGGGTGGTGATGTATTCGAACGCATCATCGACCGAGCTGGTGCGGTGCATCAGGGCAATATCCTCGGCATTGATGGTGCCGGCCTCGACCAGAGGCGCGAAGTCGATGATCCTGCCCCAGTATTCATCGCCGAACAGGACGATGGGCATGCGCTTTTTCATCTTGAAGGTCTGAATCAGGGTCAGGATTTCGAACAGCTCGTCCATGGTGCCGAAGCCGCCGGGCATGGCAACCACTGCCTTGGCCATGTAGGTGAACCAGAACTTTCGGGTGAAGAAGTAATGAAATTCAAAAGCCAGGGACGGGGTGACATAATCATTGACCCCGGCTTCCTTCGGCAGGGATATGCCAAGGCCGATACTGATGCCACCTGCCTCCATGGCGCCGCGATTGGCGGCCTCCATGATGCCGGGGCCGCCGCCGGTGCAGGTGACAAAGCGTTTTTCGCCGCCCGGCAGGGCTTCTGACCATTGGGTGAGGCGGCGGGACAGCTCACGGGTCTTTTCGTAATATTCCGACATGGCCAGCGCGCGTTCGGCGCGGGCTGTGTCTCCGCCCGACTCCCTGGCCTGTGCCAGTGCCCTTTCGGCGGCTTCGCGCGATTTGATTCTGGCGGAACCGAAAAAGACCACCGTGTCCTGTATGCCCGCCTCGATAAAGCGGGATTTCGGTTCCAGATATTCGGCAAGCATTCGTATCGGGCGCCCGTCACGGCTGTTGATGAAGTCCGGGTTCATGAATGCTTTTACGGGATCCATCGGTTCTTTCTTCCTTCCTGCCGGGGCGTGAAATCTGTACGGGTGTTATCGCGTTTTATTTTCGCGTCACACCCGTGTAGCATGGCGCTTCTGCTAGATTGCCGTTCGGGGAGGAAATTTCAAGAACGGCAGACGAAAACCGCGGATTGGTGCAGACGGCAATCTGCCAGTCAGCGGCACAGGAAAAAGGGGAAGGGGCGGGATGATGGATTATCACCTGAAGATACCGGGCGCGGTATCAACGAACCAGTATATCGGGGTGACATCCCCCTGGGATGACAGCCTTCTCGGCCGGGTGGAGGTGGCGGATCGTGCCGCCGTGAACCGCGCCCTTGAGACAGCGGCGGCCCTGTATGCCGACAGGGATGGCTGGCTTCCCCTGGCCGAACGGCTGGCCATTCTGGAGCGCGCCGCGGGGATCATGTCCGCGCGCAAGGAGGAACTGGCCCGGGAGGCGGCGCGTGAAGGGGGAAAGCCTCTGATCGATTCACGGATCGAGGCGGCGCGGGCCATCGACAGCGTCAAATCCTGCATCGAACATATGCGTCAGCATGGCGGCACCGTGGTTCCCATGCGTCTGAACACCGCTTCGGCCGGGCGCATCGCCTTCACACAGAAGGAGCCCATCGGTCCGGTCATTGCCGTCAGCGCCTTCAACCATCCCCTGAATCTGATCGCCCATCAGGTGGCGCCTGCCGTGGCGGCAGGTTGCCCGGTCATCGTCAAACCGGCACAGAATACGCCGCTGTCCTGTTTCCGTTTCGTCGATATCCTGCGCGAGGCGGGTTTGCCCGATGCCTGGTGCCAGCCGTTGGTGACAGCCAGCCGCGATGATGCCACGGCCCTGGTCAGCGATAAGCGGGTGGCTTTTTTCTCCTTCATCGGCAGCGCCCGGGTCGGCTGGCAACTGCGTTCGGCCCTGGCGCCGGGGGCGCGTGCGGCGTTGGAACATGGCGGTGCGGCGCCGGTCATCGTTGCGGCGGATGCGGATATGGATGCGGTGGCGCCCGCCCTGCTCAAGGGCGGGTTCTATCATGCGGGACAGGTATGCGTGTCGGTGCAGCGGGTTTTCGTGCACCGTGACGTCATCGACGCCCTGCTCGGACGTCTGGTGCCGATGGCCGGGGCATTGCGTGTCGGCGATCCGCTCAGCGAGGAAACGGAAGTCGGACCGCTGATCAGCGCGGCGGAGGTTGCCCGCATTGATGAATGGGTGCAGGAGGCTGTTGCCGCCGGGGCGCGGCTGGCCACGGGCGGGGCGCCGCTGAGCGGAAATTGCTACCGGCCGACCATATTGGTCGATCCGCCGGAGGAGGTCAGGGTCTCGCGCGAGGAGATATTCGGTCCTGTCATCTGCCTTTATGCTTACGATGAGGCGGATGAGGCGATCACGCGGGCCAATGCGGTGCCCTTTGCCTTTCAGGCCGCGGTGTTCACCGCCTCCATCGATGCGGCGATGCAGGCTTATGCCCGCTTGCGGGCTTCGGCAGTGATGATCAATGACCATACAGCCTTCCGCGTGGATTGGATGCCGTTTGCCGGTCTGGGCGTCTCCGGTCTGGGCGTCGGTGGTATCCCCTATACGCTGGAGGATATGCAGATCGAAAAAATGATGGTGATAAAATCGCCAAAAATCATTTGATTGCAAATATTTGTGCAGGAATGAATATTTGTGAAAAAGGGTTTTTCGATACGGAAAATTAACGCTTGCTGTCACATGCTCGACACATCATGCATGCCGTTTGTGATCGAGGTTTGTAATGGCGGAACAGGTTGAGGAAACGCGCAAGGGCGGGCGCGGCGCAACAGGAAAAAACCGGGCGCCGGAAAGTGCCGGAAAAGCGAGGGCAGAAAAGAAGAAAACCGGCTTCTGGACCTTGCGCAAGGTGCTGGTGGCCCTGGCCCTGGCGATGACAGGGGCACTGATTTACAACCAGTTTGTGGTTATCGACAGGTTTCAGTCCTTTGCCCTGTCCACCCAGCGCGACACCAGCCGGGAAACTCTTTCCGCCCTGGTGAATGACCGCATTTCGCGCCAGTATCTGGCCAGGATCACCCCTCTTGTGGCCGAATGGGCGCGTCACCCGCGCATGCGCGGCGCATTGCAGTCGCGCGATCCGAAGAAAATGATGGTTGAGGCCAATGCCCTGCATGGTGATGCCGTCTTTACGTTGGGTGAATTTTCGCTGGTGGGGGTGAGCCTGCTGGACAAGGATATGAAGCCGCTGGTCACATCCTCAAAGGGCAGTGGCGATACGGTATTGTCCATTCCTGAAATCCGTCAGGCCCTGCTCAAGCGTGACAAGGCGGCGCAACGCAAGGAGGCGGGGTTTTACTGGCGCACCAAGGAGGGACGGCCGGTACACAGCACCATTGCACCGATCGGCGGTTTCAGGGTTCTGGGTTTTCTGGAGATCGTCACCGATCCCATTGGCATGCTGCGCGGTCTGGGGGGCGATCTTGGCGGCCTGTTCGAACTGCGCGATATCAACGGCAAGGTCCTGCTGAAGGACGGGCAGGTCATGGCCGCCGCGAAGGGCGAAGAGGCAGGCCCGAAGGATGCCGGCGCGGCTGAAAATGCGCCCGGCCACAGTGATACAGCGACCGGAACCGGCGAAAAGGGCAAGGATGGCGGTTCTGTCAAAGGGCATGTGATGGATACGGTTTCCTTCGATCTGCCGGATTCAGGGGGGCAGGTCTGGGCCCGGGCCAGCCTGACGCGTGATGTTTCCGATTTCGCCGGTAATGTGAACGCCTTGCGCAACAACACGCTGATGATGATTGGTATTGGTGTTGTTCTGGCCTGGCTGATTGGCTGGGCGGCACTGCAGTTCACCCTGTTCGGCAAGCTCAAGCGCTTTGCAGGTGCCATGCTGCAGATCAGCAAGGGGGATACGGCAATCACCCTGCCGCCGACCGGCAATGATGAGCTGGCCCGTATTTCCGAAGCGCTGCAGACCCTGCGCAGCAATGTTGACGATGCCTTCCAACTGCGGGCGATGGTGGCGAGCGATCCCAACCCCATTGCCTTGTGCGAGCGCGATGGCCGCGCCTATTTCATGAACGATGCGGCGCGGGCGTTTCTGGAAGATCTTAACGGCGGGAATGACGGGACGGATGCGAATATCGCGGCGCTGCTGGATTTCGATGAGGAAATGCGGGAGGTTCTGGCCGATGAGAACGGCCTGCCGCGCAAGGCGCTGCTGCATGTCGGCGAACGCATCATTGAGGTGGAGATTGCCGCCGTACGCGATGCTGCGGGCCGTCATGTGCGCACCAAGATCGCCTGGGAGGATGTCAGCGAACGCGAACGACTTTCCCGCGAGGTGGCCGCACAGAAGGCCGAGGCCGAGAAACGGGCGGCGGAAATCGCCGAAGCCAATCGCCGGACCGAGGCCCGTGCCGCGCGGATGGATGAGCTGATCCGCAGTTTCGATGGCGAGATCAAAGGATTGTTCGAGCAGATAAGCGGTGTCGGCAATCTGGTGCGTGATGCCTCTTCGACCATGGTCGAGAACGCGGAACGCAATATGGAGCGTGCACGCGAGGTGACCACGGCGTCCGCTCAGGCCTCTTCCAACGTTGAGACGGTGGCGGCGGCAGCCGAGGAGATGACGGCCTCGGTACGTGAGATTCAGCAACGGGCCACCAGCGCTTCCGATATTGCGCATGATGCCGTGGCCGGCGCCGAGCGGGCCAATGTCACTATTTCCGGTCTGGCCAGAACCGCGGACCGTATTGGCGAGGTCATCGGGCTGATCAACGATATAGCCAGCCAGACCAACCTTCTGGCGCTGAATGCGACGATCGAGGCGGCACGCGCCGGTGATGCCGGCAAGGGTTTTGCCGTTGTCGCCAGCGAGGTGAAAAACCTGGCCGGGCAGACGGAAAAGGCGACGGAGGAGATCAGCAGCCAGATCACGGCCATTCAGAAAGCGACGCATGAGGCCGTCAGCGAAACCGATGCCATCGGCAAGACCATTGCCCGTATCAATGAGATCGCTGCCGAAATCGCCGCGGCGGTGGAGGAGCAGGGAGCGGCGACAGCGGAAATCGCCCGTTCCGCAAAGGAGGCCGCCGATGCCACCACCGGTGTCAGCCATGTCATCGATGAGGTGCGCCAAGCGGCTGAGAATAACGGTCAGCGCTCACAGGAAATGCAGGGTGCCGCGAACGAGCTGATCGATGAAACCGCAGCCATGCCGGCGAAGAACAGCCACTTCCTGAACGATATCCGCACCGCCTGCCACTTGGCGTGCGGGGAATGCGTCGTGGCCG
>CAYXDL010000133.1:0-6657 GCA_964463775.1 uncultured Hyphomicrobiales bacterium | reverse complement strand
CGGAACAGGCGGCGTTGTTCGCCGTTTCCGGTGCCGCCAGCCCCCGGATCGACCCCTTGCCGAATTCCTTCGCCTTGCGTGCCCCGGCCAGGCGCTGCTCCATGCCATAGGCCAGGAAGGAGGCGATCGTCGCCCCGGCCCCCGGCAGCACGCCGATGAAAAACCCCAGAATGGAGGAGCGCCCGATCACCGGAGCGATTTCCCTCACCTCCTCGCCCGTCAGCTTCATCGAGCCGAGATTCTTCTGCGCCTCCATCTCGCGCAGACGGTCCGCATCGCTTTTCGGTTTCAGTACCGCCATCAGTGCTTCCGACAGGGCGAAAGTGGCCATGGCCAGCAACAGAAATGATATTCCGTCGATCAGATCCATAGAGCCGAGGGTGAAACGCTGCATGCCCTGGGTCTGATCCGTGCCGACGGTGGAGAGCATCAGCCCCAGCACCGTCATCAGCAATGCCTTGATCACGTTTCCCTTGCCGGCAAATGCTGCCACCGCCGTCAGCCCCAGAACCATCAATGCAAAATAATCGGTGGAACGGAAGGACAGCGATACCTGCGCCAGTGACGGCGCGGCAATCAGCAGAAAGATCGCCGCAATGGTACCGCCGGAAAACGACGAATAGGCCGCGATTGCCAGCGCCTTTCCGGCCTGGCCCTTTCGTGCCAGCGGATAGCCGTCAAAGGCGGTGGCCACCGTGCCCGCCACCCCCGGCGCATTGATCAGGATCGAGGATGTCGAACCGCCGAAAATCGCGCCGTAATAAACCCCGGCCATCAGGATAAGCCCCGTTGCGGGGTCAAAGCCATAGGTAATGGGGATCATCAGCGCAATTGCCGATATCGGCCCCAACCCCGGCAGCATACCGATGAAGGTGCCGACAAAACAACCGACGACCACCATCAGCAGATTGAGGGGCGAAGCCGCCGTCTGCAGCCCGGTGAGAATGCCATCCAGCATGTCAGCCCTCCATCCAGATTGCGGGCCAGGGGGCGACATAAACGCCGAGAAGCTGGCTCATCAGCAGCCAGAAGGCGATGACGACAGGCACCGAGGCGCCAAGAACGACGGCCGGGCGCCGCTCTCCCAGCACCAGAAAGCCGCCGATAAGAAAAAGGCTGGTGGAAAGAAGAAATCCCCCCTCACGGATACCGAGCCCATAAGCCACCATCAAGGCACAGATCACGGCCGCCCGCCACCAGTGAAAACCGGCGATCTGCGGGCGATCCGCGCCGGCCGGCCTGATCAGAAGCAGCAATGACAGAAGGATGCCAAGAACGGCCAGCGCCTCGGGCATGGTGCGGGCCGTGAACGCCGCGCGGGCCTGAAACGGCAGCAGGGGAATCTGAAAGGTCAAGGCGCCATAGGCGATGGAGAAAGCCAGAAGCAGCAAAGCGCCGATACGGTCGCTGTTCAGCATCGCGATCCTCCGCAACAAACTGATGATTTCTGAAGGCCCCCGGCCACCGGGGCCGGGGGTGTTTCCGGCTCAGGCCGGGTACAGGGCGGCAGGCATTACAGGAATCCCAGCTCCTTCATCAGGCCGCCGATCACCTTTTCCTGATCCTCAAGAAATTTCACGAACTCCTTGTCAGGGTTAAAAATATTGACCCAGCCATTACGCGCGCGAACGGTTTCCCATTCCGGAGTTTCATACATTTTGCGGAACACGGCGACATAGGCCTGTTTTCTTGCTTCCGACAGGCCGGGCGGGCCGAAAAATCCGCGCCAGTTGACAAAGCTCACTCCCTTGGCACCGGCTTCCATGCAGGTGGGCACATCCTTCGCCTCGGCCAGGCGTTCCTTCGCGGTCACGCAGAGAATGCGCACCTGCCCTTGCTTGGCCATTTCGATCGCTTCGCCGAAACCGGTGGACAAAGCCGAGATTTCGCCTGACAGCAGCCCGGCCATGGCCTTGCCGCCCGCATCATAAGGCACGTATTTCACCTGCGTCGGATCGGCGCCGGCGCCTTTCATGATCATCGCCGCCACCAGATGATCCATACCGCCGGCGACCGAGCCGCCACCGATGGCAACCTTTTGCGGATCGGCCTTGTAGGCTGCCGCCAGATCGCCGAAAGACTGCAGACTGGAATTACTGTGCACAACCAGGGCACCATAATCGCCGATGGTGCCCGCAACCGGCGTCAGATCGCGGAAGGACTGGGGAAAGACCTTCTGCAGCGAGCGAATGACGATCGGCGTCGAATTCACCATCAGGGTTTTCTGCTGCTTGCCCGCGGTCTTGATCAGATAGGCAATGGCCTTGCCCCCGCCGCCGCCGGACATGTTCTCATAAGAGGCACTGCCGATCAGCCCGGCCTTGACCAGGGCCTCGCCCGTGCCGCGGGCCGTACCGTCCCAGCCGCCGCCGGCGCCGCCGGGTATCAGAAAATGGATGCTGTCGATCTCCGCGGCCTGAACGGCGGATGGAGCCCCCATCAGGGCAAGCGATGCCGTGGCGAGAGCCACAGCGGAAAACAGTTTGTGTATGCGCATTTATTCCTCCCGTATCTGTTTGGCTGAGGCATGGAAAAGGCATTCGCACGTTCCGTCCATGCCGGTTCAGCCATGCTATCGCCGCCGGCTTTCATCAGGCTTTCATCGGCGGATAAAGCGGTTCATGGCGCTCTCGTGCCTTCCATGCCGCTGCTCTTGCGATTAGCCTGACCGGCAGAAGGAGGGGAAAATCATGCGGGTTCTGCTGATCGAGGATGACATGATGCTGGCCGACGGGCTGAAGCGGTCGCTGGAACAGGCCGATTACACCGTGGAATGGACCGGCGACGGAGAAGAGGCGCACGAAATCCTGACGATGCAGGAATTCGATCTGGTGATCCTCGACCTGACCCTGCCGGGGCTGGACGGGCTGGACATTCTGCGTGCCCTGCGCCGGCGCAGGTTACCTGTTCCGGTGCTGATCACCACGGCGCGCTCGGAAATCGACGACCGTATCCGGGGCCTTGATCTCGGCGCCGACGATTATCTGACCAAACCCTTCGCCATGCGCGAATTCGATGCACGGGTGCGGGCCCTGCTGCGCCGCAGCCATGCGAAGGGATTGCAGACGCTTTCCTGCGGCGCCCTGACACTGGATATCGCCGCCCGCCGCGTCCATCTGCACGGCCGGTTGCTGGAACTGCCGCGGCGCGAATTTCACATTCTCGAAGTGCTGATGGCCCGTCAGGGACGCATTCTGTCCAAGGAAACGATCACTGATCTGATCTCGCATATGGAGGAAGAGCTGAACCCCTCGGCGGTGGAAATCTATGTCTCGCGGCTGCGCAAGAAACTTCAGAACGCCGATGTCCGCATCCGCACCGTCCGTGGCCTGGGATACCTGCTCGAATGCGCCTGAAAACCGCCTGGTCGATCCGTCGCCGTATTCTGGCCTGGCTGTTTCTGGCCATGGCGCTGGTGTTCTCGGCCAATCTTCTCAGCAGCTATTACAGCAACCGTGATGCCGCCGATAGCGCCTATGACCGGCTGCTGCTGGCCTCCGCCTCGGCGATCGGCGAACGCCTTGCCATGCGTGACGGCCGCCTTTATGCCGATCTTCCCTATGCGGCACTCGACATGCTGGCCTCGACCGCGCAGGACCGCGTCTTCTATGCCGTTCATGGCCCCGATGGCGGCCTTGTCACCGGTTATGACCGCCTCCCCCCGCCCCCCAATCAGCGCCGGCAACTGCCGGTATTCTATAACGGCAGCTACAAGGGGGTGGCTGTGCGTATTGTTGCTTTGCGTCGCTTCGTCTCCGGCGGCAGCCGTTCGGGTTTTGCCACCGTTCTGGTGGCCCAGACGCGCGGCGAGCGCGATGCGCTGACCTACAGCCTGCTGCGCCGCAGCGCCCTGTGGATGCTGGTCATCGCCATTGCCGGCGCCATTGCCGCATGGATCGGCGTCAGTATCGGACTCAGGCCCCTGGCCCGCCTGCGCGAAGCGCTGGGCCGGCGCAGCCCCGACGATACCCGCCCCGTTCTTCATGATGTGCCGAGCGAGTTCAAGCCACTGGTCGATGCCATCAATGCCATGCTGCGCCGCCTCGATGGCGGGTTGAAATCGATGCGCAATTTCATTGGCGATGCCTCGCATCAGCTCAAGACACCGCTGGCCAGCCTGCAGGCACAAAGCGAAATGGCCCTGCGTGAAAGTGATCCCGAGGCCATTCGTGCCGCCCTTTCACGTGTCAGCCAGAGCGTACGCCGCACCAGCCGTCTGGCCCGGCAGTTACTGAGCTATGCCCGGGCCACGGAGCCAGGTGGTGAACACGAATTTTTCGATCTGCCCGGTCTGATCCGCGAAACCATCGCCATGCTGCTGCCGCAGGCGTCGGGGCGGAATATCGATCTTGGCTATGAAGGCCCGTCCAGCCTGCCGATACATGCCGATCGCGCCCTGATTGGCGAACTGATCGTCAATCTGCTGGACAATGCCGTCAAATATTCACCGCCGGGCGCGGTTGTCACCATCGCCGCCACCCGTGCCAATGGCTGCATTCGCCTGTGTGTGACCGACAACGGCCCCGGCATTCCGGCAGCCGACCGGCATGCGGTGTTCGAGCGCTTCGTGCGCCGGGACCGGAGTGGCACCGAAGGCTGCGGGCTGGGGCTTGCGATCGTGCGCGAGATCGTTCATCAGCATGGCGGCAGCGTTGTGCTGAGCGACGCGCCGGAAGGCGGGTTGCAGGTTTCCATCGACCTGCCCGCCGCCGAAAAAAGTGAGAAGTCATGAGAAAAACACGATTTATCACATTGTTTTTAATTATGTTTCTATCATTAACTATCTATGAATCCGCTAAGGCGCAGATGCGCCTGTTTCCCGCCAAGGGCAAACAGACTCATACCCTGGTCATCTATAGCTCAACCGATGTCGACCGCATTCGTCCGCTGATAGAAGCCTTCCAGAAACGCGCCCCGGGCATTGCCATCGCCTATCATGATCTTGGCACGGCGGAGATTTTCCGCCGTGTCACCGGTGAAATCGATGCGGGGCGCCAGAGTGCCGATCTGCTGCTGTCATCTGCCATGGATCTGCAGATCAAACTGGTCAATGACGGCTACGGGCGAACACATTTTTCCACCAACGCCACCACGCTGCCCGCCTGGGCGCGCTGGCGGAACGAGGCCTTCGGCTTCACCTTCGAGCCGGCAGTGATCGTATACAACCGTGCTCTGGCGCCGGAACTTGCCGCCATCAGGACCCGCTTTCAGCTCGCCAATGCCCTGGCGGCACCGGAATCGCGCCTGAAAGGGCGGATCGCCACCTATGACCCGGCCCGAAGCGGCCTCGGCTACCTGTTCGGCACGCAGGATGCCATCCGTTCAGAGGATTTCTGGTATCTGGCCCGCAGCATGGGCGATGCCGGCGTGCGCCAGATGACCAGCTCCGGCGCCATGATCGATGCCGTCGCCCGTGGCGAGGTTCTGCTCGCCTACAATGTGCTGGGATCCTATGCCCTGGCGCGGACGCGGGAGAATGCGGATCTGGCAATCACCATCCTGCAGGATTATACCCTGGTGCTGTCGCGTATCGCCGTAATCACGAAAACGGCCCGCAATCCTGCCACCGCCGGGCGCTTCATCGATTTTCTGCTTTCGCGTCAGGGACAGACGCTGATCGCCGGCCCCGCATCCCTTTATGCCATCAGAAACGACATTTCCGGCACGGCCACGGCCAGCGCCCTCGAACAGGCCGGTGGCGGCGCGCTTATCCCCATCCGCCCCGGCCCCGGGCTGCTGGTCTATCTCGACCGCCTCAAGCGCCGGGATTTTCTGAGCCGCTGGCAGCGCAGCATGCAGGGAGAATAATTTTCGGATGCTGCATTGCAAAAAAATCCCTGCAGAACCCAGACCAAAGATGTAAATTCACAGAAAGGCAGAGGTTTGAAGCGATTTCCGGAGTAAGTGCACGTGGCAGAATCTCTTCCCCAGACCACCAATGAAGAGGCTGATTCCAGCCTGTTCAGCACCGACCTTACATCGGGGCTGAGTGAGGCGGAGGCCCGGCGCCGCCTGAAGGAATATGGCCCGAACGCCATTGAGGAGGAGCAGCGCAGCCTGTTGCTGAAGCTGCTTTCCTATTTCTGGGGGCCCATTCCCTGGATGATCGAACTGGCCGCGATCCTCTCCGCATCGGTGCGCCACTGGGAAGATTTCACCATCATCTGCATCATGCTGCTGATCAATGCCGGTGTCGGATTCTGGGAAGAATACAAAGCCGGCAACGCCATCGCCGCATTGAAGAAGAATCTGGCCCTAAAGGCCCGCGTCCTGCGCGATGGCACCTGGCGCAGCATTCCCGCGCGCGAGGTTGTGCCGGGCGATGTCATTCTGCTCAGCCTCGGCAATATCGTTCCCGCCGATGCCGAGCTCCGTGAAGGGGAATTCCTCAGCATCGACCAATCGGCCCTGACCGGAGAATCCCTGCCGGTGTCAAGAAAAACAGGCGATACGGCCTATGCCGGCTCCGTCGTCAAAATGGGGGAGATGAAGGCCGTCATCACCGCAACGGGCGAGCATACCTATTTCGGCCGCACGACAAGGCTGGTCCGTGAAGCCGGTACCGTATCCCATTTTCAGAAAGCCGTGCTGCGCATCGGCCATTTCCTGATGCTCGGCACGCTGGGGCTGATCGCGCTTATTCTTGCTGTGGCCATT
>CAYXDL010000132.1:0-6720 GCA_964463775.1 uncultured Hyphomicrobiales bacterium | reverse complement strand
GGGATCGGCCCCGGTTCCATCTGCACCACCCGCATCGTCGCCGGTGTCGGCGTGCCGCAACTGACGGCGATCATGGATTGCGTCGAGGTGTGCGACAAGGCGGGCATTCCCGCCATTGCCGATGGCGGCATCAAATATTCCGGCGATCTGGCCAAGGCGCTGGCGGCCGGGGCAAGCTGCGCCATGGTCGGATCATTGCTGGCAGGAACCGATGAGAGCCCGGGCGAGGTGTTTCTGTATCAGGGCCGCTCATACAAATCCTATCGCGGCATGGGCTCGATCGGGGCGATGGCCCGAGGCAGCGCCGACCGCTATTTCCAGGAGGAGGTCGGCGAAAGCCTGAAACTGGTCCCTGAAGGGATCGAGGGGCGCGTGCCCTACAAGGGGCCGGCGGCGAATGTGCTGCATCAGCTTGTCGGCGGGTTGCGGGCGGCCATGGGCTATACCGGCAGCGCGACATTGGCGGAAATGCGCAACCGGGCCCGTTTCGTCAGAATATCCAATGCCGGGTTGCGTGAAAGCCATGTTCATGATGTTTCGATCACCCGTGAAGCACCGAATTACCGTGGCAATGCCTGACAGCATTCCCGTGCCGCGTTTCTGCCGGGCCGGCGCTTGACCCCCGGGGCCAGAATACAGGCGGCGGCAGAGCTTCTGGAGGCTGTTATCGCCGATCCCGTCCGCCCGGCCGATCTGGTGGTACGCGGCTGGTTCCGGCGCCGCCGTTATGCCGGCGCCTCCGACCGGGCGGCGATCAGCGATCTGGTCTATGATGTTCTTCGCCGTCTCGGTGCCTTGCAGTGGCAACTGCAAATGGCGGGGCTGCCGGGGGACGGCAGGGGGCTGGTTCTGGCCGAACTGCGCCGTCGCGGGCAGGGGATTGCGGAAATCGGTGCTCTGTTTTCCGGCCAGGGTCATGCCCCGCCATCGCTGAGCGGGGCCGAAACCGCCTTCATCGCAGGGGAATATGACAGCGGGCCGCTGCCGCCATGGGCCGAGGCCGCCCTGCCGGAATGGTGCCTGGAACTGCTGGAGAAGCGCTTTGGCCCCGCCTGGCGGGACGAGGCAGCGGCGATGCTGCGCCAGGCGCCGACCGATCTGCGCGTCAATACCTTGAGAACAACGCGGGATTCGGTGCTCTCCTGGCTGGCGGCACAGGGAATTGATGCCGCCCCCTGCGTTTATGCCCCGGCAGGGATCCGCCTGTCCGGGCGTATTGGGGCGGGGCGGCTGGCACCGTTGCTGAAGGGGGATGCGGAAATTCAGGATGAGGGCTCGCAACTGGCGGCTTTGGCCTGTGCCGCCCGTCCCGGACAGCGGGTGATCGATTATTGTGCCGGCGGTGGCGGCAAGACCCTGGCTCTGGCGGCGGCGATGGAAGGACGCGGAGAGATCGTCGCCTGCGACATTGCCCCCCGGCGCCTCGATTCCCTGCGCCGCCGGGTGCAGGGTGCCGCTGCGGGCATGGTTCATGTTCATGATCTGCGCCAGGGTCCGCCCCCGGGGAATGCGGATCTGGTCGTTGTCGATGCCCCCTGTTCGGGTTCGGGCACCTGGCGGCGCAACCCCTGGTCCAGATGGCGCCTCGGTGAAGAGGATCTGCCCCGTTTGTGCCGGAAGCAGGCGGAAATACTCGATGCGGCGGCGGCGCTTTTGCGCCCCGGCGGAGAACTGGTCTATATCACCTGTTCGCTTTTTGCCTGTGAGAATGATGAACAGGCCGATGCCTTTCTGGCCCGTCATGGCGGATTCCGTCCGCTGGCCGTTTCCATGCCCGCCCCATATGCGGGTGTGACGCAGCCGGGGCGGGTGCAGCTCACCCCGGCCCGTAGCCAGACGGACGGTTTTTTTATTGCCCGTTTCAGAAAGGAGGCCGGTTGAAGGGCCCTGAAGTGGCGGGTGCCATGATCCGGGAGTATACTGGATGCGTAAAAAGGCTGGAACATTCTGGCGGAGGGAATTCATGCGTGTGGTTCTGGTCCTGGCGGTGGCATCGATACTGGTTTCCGGCCCTTTCGGTTTCAGCGATCGGGCGCGCGCCTTCGGTGGGGCAGCGCCGGCCGCTGCCGTTGATGCCAATTTCACGGCGGGAAAGGCGGCGGTGGATGCCGGGGACTGGGACAAGGCGATAGAGCTGATGAAGGCCTCTGTCGCCAGCAATCCGAACAATGCCGATGCCTATAACTATCTGGGGTATGCCTATCGCAAGAACGGCGATTTCGAGAATGCCTTTGCCGCTTATGCCAAGGCGCTGGCCATCGATCCGAAACATCGCGGTGCCAATGAATATCTGGGCGAGGCCTATCTTGAAACCGGTCAGATCGACAAGGCCCGTGCCCAGCTCGAACGCCTCGATGAACTCTGCCCCTTCGGCTGTCCGGAATATACGGAACTGAAGAAACGGCTTGAGGCCAAAGAAGGCTGATTTTCCCCTTCATGACGGTTTTCCGGGCTGGATTTTTTCGGGCGGGGCGGATAGGTTCCCGGCCATGAAAGACCGCATTCTCATCATCGATTTCGGCTCTCAGGTCACCCAGCTTATCGCGCGACGCGTGCGTGAAAGCGGGGTGTATTGCGAAATCGTTCCCTTCAATGCCGCGGAAGCCGCCTTGAAGGCCTTCGATCCGCGTGGGGTGATCCTCTCCGGTGGTCCCGCATCGGTTGTGGAAGAGGGGGCACCGCAGGCGCCGTCATCCCTGTTTGAAATGGGCATCCCCGTTTTCGGCATCTGTTATGGCCAGCAGACCATGTGTGCCCAGCTCGGCGGCTCTGTCGAGACCTCTGATCACCGTGAATTCGGCCGCGCCTTCGTCGATCTGACCGGGGATTGCGATCTGTTCGGCGGCAGCTGGGTCCAGGGAAGCCGTCAGCAGGTCTGGATGAGCCATGGTGACCGGGTAACAGAACTGCCCGATGGTTTCCGGGTGGTCGGGGTGTCGGAAAACGCCCCCTTCGCCATGATTGCCGATGATGCGCGCCACTTCTATGGCGTGCAGTTCCATCCGGAGGTGATTCACACCCCCCATGGTGCCGAACTGCTGCAGCGTTTTACCCATGACATTTGCGGCTGTTCCGGTGGCTGGACCATGGCGGCTTACCGTGAGCAGGCCGTGGCCCGAATTCGCGATCAGGTCGGCGATGGCCGGGTGATCTGCGGCCTTTCCGGCGGGGTGGACAGTTCGGTTACCGCCGTTCTCCTGCATGAGGCCATCGGCGATCAGCTTACCTGTGTTTTTGTCGATACCGGACTGCTGCGTCTGGGCGAGGCAGAGCAGGTGGTCAGCCTGTTCCGCGATCATTTCAACATTCCGCTGGTGCATGTGGATGCGGGGGACCTGTTCCTCGGCAAGCTGGCGGGAGTTGAGGATCCGGAGGAGAAGCGCAAGATCATCGGCGCCACCTTCATCGATGTGTTCGATGAGAAGGCCCATGAAATCGGCAAGGTCGATTTTCTGGCGCAGGGAACGCTGTATCCGGATGTGATCGAATCCGTTTCCTTTACCGGCGGGCCGAGTGTCACGATCAAATCACACCACAATGTCGGCGGCCTGCCCGAGCGGATGAAGCTGAAACTGATCGAACCCCTGCGCGAACTATTCAAGGATGAGGTGCGCGCCCTGGGTGTCGAACTTGGCCTTCCCGCCGAATTCGTCGGCCGCCATCCCTTTCCGGGGCCGGGGCTGGCCATCCGTATTCCCGGGGCCGTCAGCCGCGAGAAGGCGGATATCCTGCGCAAGGCCGATGCGATCTATCTTGAGGAGATCCGCAATGCCGGGCTGTATGATGCCATCTGGCAGGCCTTTGCGGTTCTGCTTCCCGTGCGCACTGTCGGCGTCATGGGCGATGGCCGCACCTATGACTACGTCTGCGCCCTGCGCGCCGTGACCTCGACCGATGGCATGACCGCTGATTATTATCCTTTTGATCACGGATTCCTCGGCCGCGTTGCAACAAGAATTATCAATGAAGTCAAAGGCATTAACCGCGTTGTCTATGATGTGACCTCAAAACCCCCCGGCACTATCGAGTGGGAGTGACTGGAACTGGCAGGCAATAGAGAGAATGAGACTATACGGCCATTCTTTAGCTCGGTGAAAAACCGGACACTGATCGGCAAAAAGGCGCTGCAATTTGTACAAACAAATCACATCCCCTTTTTATTGAATGGGGCCTTACCGAGACCGTCTTCGTGTTCGATTCATGTTCATGGCTATGAATGTTGTATCCGGGATATAGAATCAATCTTCACAGACCTTAATTCAATAAGGTCGTGCTGTTGCCACGAGCAGGGTATCATGGCAATTGATACACTTCAGAGCACGCCAGCCCGATGTGCTTTTGGGCTCACGCCCCTTACACGCTTGAATGCAACACTGAATGCAAATGGTGTTGCATAACCAACCTTATCGGCCACGGTACTTACAGTTTCATTTGGCTGGCATAAAAGGTCGGCCGCCAAGGCCATTCGCCAATTTCGCAGGAAGGTCATCGGTGATTCGCCAACCCGTTCCTTAAAACGTCGCGCAAGCGATGCTCGTGAGGCACCGACTTCCAGTGCCAGCGTATCCATTGTCCAAGGGTAAGCCGGTTTATCGTGCATGATGCGCAGTGCATGTTCGATGATTCTGTCTCCTTGGTGGCGCCACCATTCCGGCATGCTGCGGTCGTTTTTACAAAACCAAGCTTTGAGTACGGCAGTCAAGAGAAGATCAAGTAGCCTATCAAGTATCGCGGCTTGCCCCGGTTCATCTTTGATCACTTCCGCACTGAGTAGCGCCAAAAGAGGGGATTCCCAGTCGTCATGGCTGAGCGACAGCACGGGTGGCAGAGCCCGTAACAGTCGATCACTGACATCGCTGAGGTGCTCGTAGGCACCGACGAGAAATACGGTTGAACCTTGAGCATCATTTCCCCAGGTTCTTACGCCATGCATCATCTCTTCATGCAAGGTGTTCTCATTCAGGTCACAACAGCGTTGACCCGGCTGAATGAGCATCTGCGGGTGTGTGGCAGGTGAATCGGCGAGCTGGTATTGGGTCGGTGCGCGTATGACAGCGATGTCCCCGGGGTTGAGTTGAACAGGGTTTTCGTCATCGGCTATCAGCCAGAGAGACCCCGCCACGCCAGCGATCAGTGTCAGCGGTGAACCGGCGACGTCTCTCAGCGACCAAGGTGAGCTCATGACCGCTCGCAGAGCAAAGGCGCCGCGTGCGCGAGGAGCATCCAACAATCCGCCCAAAATATCCATAATACCCATTATAGACGAATAGGTATGAATCTGAGTACCCCAGAAATGGTGTCTCACGGCCCTGTGGCATATCCTCGCCTAAGTAACATGTGCTGCATGTGCAGTGCAGGCCGAAGCCATGAAGGGACTCCCCATGTTTCCGAGCAATGAAAAAACGATGCGACGTTTTGTCGAGCAAGTTATCAACAACGGAGATTATTCAGTACTCAACGAAATCATTCATCCGCGCTACGTTTATCATAATCCACAGCAGACAATACAGGGTCCGGAGGCACTGAGAGATCTGTTCGCGGCTTACCGAGCCGCATTTCCTGATCTGCATGTAGAGATTGAGAAATTGATAAAGGCGCCTAACAAGATAGTGATCTCCTTCAGTCTACACGGTACCCACAGAGGGAATTTCCTGGGGATAGCGGCGACCGGCAGGCTGGTCAGGATAAGTGGGATGGCAATCAGTCATTTTGAAAACGGAAAAATTATCGAGGAATGGGAATTGCTGGATCAATTAACTCTGCTTCAGCAGCTCGGCATTGTTACAAACCAGACGAGACCGGGAGCAGCCAGCAAGGAGTTGCCAATTGTGAATATTGCGGCAAATAACGAGCAATCATCCGAAGGTGTTACCCTGGTTGTAGGTGGAACAGGAAAAACTGGCCGCCGCGTCGTAGAGAGACTCCAGGCACGGGGGGTTGAAACCCGCATTGCTTCTCGTGCATCGAACCCATCGTTTGACTGGAACGATCCGGGCACCTGGAATGCGGTTCTCGAAGGGGTAACGACGTCCTACATCACCTATGCGCCGGACCTAGCCATACCGGGCACAGCCGATTTGATTCGCCGCTTTGTTGATGAGGCGGTGTCGCAAGGTGTCAAGCGCCTTGTGCTGTTGTCCGGACGTGGCGAGGCAGAGGCGCAAGCCTGCGAGAAAATCATTCAGCAGGCCGGAGTCGAGTGGACGGTGGTACGCTCAAGTTGGTTTATGCAGAATTTTTCTGAAGGCGAGTTTCTCGGCATGGTTTTGGGTGGCGTCATCACACTCCCGGCCGCGGATGTTCCTGAGCCGTTTATCGATGTCAATGATATCGCCGATGTTGTGGTTGCAGCACTGACCGAAGACGGTCATGCCGGCGAGGTTTATGAAGTTACCGGCCCCCGCATGCTGACCTTTACGGAACTGGCAAGCGAGATTTCCCAAGTCACTGGTCGCGAGATACGGTTTGTTCAAATCCCGAAAGAGGTGTTTGCTCAGGCCCTTGCGGATTCAGACATGCCGGACGATATTGCTTGGCTGTTGAACTACTTGTTTGAAACGGTCCTCGACGGTCGCAATGCTTATGTTTGTGACGGAGTTGAGCGTGCGCTGGGGAGGAAACCAACCGATTTCACGGATTATGCGCGTCGTATCGCTACTCGTGGTATCTGGGATGTACCAAGTAAGGTGGTTCTGGAAAACCGGACAGTTGGCTAAGGAT
>CAYXDL010000131.1:0-6823 GCA_964463775.1 uncultured Hyphomicrobiales bacterium | reverse complement strand
CGTTCTGCGCCCGGCCAGCACGGCGGAGGTGGCTGCCGTTCTTTCCTACTGCCATGAACACCGGCTGGCCGTGGTGCCGCAGGGGGGTAATACCGGCCTGTGCGGGGGGGCCATGCCGCAGAATGGCGAACTGCTGCTGTCGCTCGGGCGAATGAGGCACATCCGTGAAATCGACACCGACAATTTCACCATCACGGCGGAGGCCGGCTGCATTCTTGCCGATATCCACCAAGCGGCAACAGAGAAACAGCGCCTGTTTCCGCTTCATATCGGTGCCGAAGGCAGTTGCCAGATCGGCGGCAATCTGTCCACCAATGCCGGGGGCACGGCAGTCCTGCGATACGGCAATATGCGCGATCTGACGCTTGGTCTTGAGGTGGTGCTTGCAAACGGCGAGATCTGGGACGGGTTGCGCGGACTGCGCAAGGACAATACGGGCTATGACCTGAAACAGCTTTTCATCGGCGCGGAGGGAACGCTCGGCATCATTACCGCCGCCGTGCTCAAACTGTTCCCCCTGCCGCGGGCCCGGACCGTGGCGCTGGCAGGGCTGGAAGATTGTAAGCAGGCGATTGTGCTGCTTTCCCGGATCAGAGAGAAAGCGGGTGATCGCCTGACCGGCTTCGAGCTGATGAACAATTTCTGCCTCGAACTGGTCGGCCGCCACCTGCCTGAATGCGCAGCCCCCATTCCCCTGTCACACCCCTGGTATGTGCTGATCGAGCTGTCGGATACGGATGAGGCGCCGCTGGATGAAAAGCTGCAGGCCATTCTGGAAAATGCCTGGGAGGAGGGTCTGATTGCCGATGCGCATGTTGCCTCCTCGCTTGCCCAGGCGGATCATCTGTGGCGGATGCGCCATGCGATTTCCGAAGCGCAGAAGCATGAGGGCGGCAGCATCAAGCACGACATCTCGGTACCGGTATCCAGAGTCGCCGCATTCATCGCCCGCGCCGATCGAGCCGTGGCAAAAATCGTTCCCGGCTTCCGCAGTATCGCCTTCGGCCATGTCGGTGACGGCAATATCCATTACAATCCGATGCAGCCGCGGAACATGGATAAAGAGACCTTTCTGCAATATTGGCCGGAAGTGGCTGAAACCGTTCATGATATCGCCGCCGCACTCGGCGGCAGCATCAGCGCCGAACACGGCCTCGGCCAGCTGAAGAACCACGATCTGCCCCGTTATAAAAGTCCGGTGGAAATCGCCATGATGCGAAAACTGAAAACGGCGTTCGATCCCAACGGTATCCTTAACCCCGGAAAGGTGCTGCCCTGAAAGCCGCACCTGTCTTGCCGGCGGCGCCGGCGCCGCCTAAGATGGCGGTGCGGATCTGTCCTCAGGACAGACAGGAGCACTGAACGGCAGCACATGGCCAGTATTCTTTTCGTCGAGGATGACGATATCATCACCCGGGTGTTTCAGGCCTATCTCAGCGATAGCGGCTGGAACACGGCATGGGCCTCTACCGGTCAGGAGGCTCTGAACCATCTGACACAACATATTCCGGATGTGCTGCTGGTCGACATCAACCTGCCGGACATGAGCGGACTCGACATCCTGCGCCACGTGCATAACCAGAACCTGCCGGTGGCCGCCACCGTCATCACCAGCCATGCCAGCATGGATGTGACCATCGATGCCATGCGCCTTGGCGCACGTGATTTTCTGGTCAAGCCGGTCAGCCGCGAACGGCTTCTGCTGACCATAGAGAACATGATTGAGCGCCAGGAACTCTCCCGCCTCGTCGACAGCTACAGAGCGGATGCCAGGCGCGATGGTTTCTGCGGTCTGATCGGCGCATCACCGGCGATGCAGACCATCTATACCAGTATCGAGAATGCGGCCACCAGCCGCGCCACTGTCTTCATCATGGGCGAAAGCGGCACGGGCAAGGAACTTTGCGCCCAGGCAATCCACCGGAAAAGCCCGCGGGCCGACGGCCCGTTCATCGCCATCAATTGCGGCGCCACCCCCAAGGATCTGATGGAAAGCGAGTTGTTCGGCCACCGCAAGGGCGCTTTTACCGGCGCCACGGCCAACCGCCTGGGCGCCGTCGGTGCGGCAGCGGGCGGCACCCTGTTTCTCGATGAGATCGGCGAGCTGGAAATCTCACTGCAACCGAAACTGCTGCGCTTTCTTCAGACCAGCACCTATCAGCCGATCGGGGCGGATCGTACCGACAGCGCCAATGTCCGCATCATCTGCGCCAGCAACCGCGACCCCCTGCGTGCCATTCGCGAAGGCCGCCTGCGCGAGGATCTCTACTATCGCCTGCACGTTCTGCCGATCACCATGCCGCCGCTGCGCGAGCGCGGCGAGGATGTCCTGCTTCTTGCCCGGCATTTTCTCTCCCTGTACAGCCGCGAGGAGGGGAAGAATTTCCATGCCATCAGCGAAGAGGCACAGGCCGCACTGCTGGCATATCCCTGGCCCGGCAATGTCCGCGAAGTGGAAAATGTCATCCGCAAGATCGTGGTCATGGAACGGGGAGAAACCGTTACTCTGGCGATGCTGCCTGATGCCATCGCCGGACATGCCGGAAAAGCATCGGAAATGGCCGGGGAGGAGGCACCTCCTCCCGACCTCGCCTCATTGCAGCAACACATACGCCCCATTGATGAAGTCGAATGGCAGGCCATTGAGGAGGCCATCAAGCTGTGCCAGGGCAATATTGCGCTGGCCGCCCATTTTCTGCGGATCAGCCCGGCCACGATCTACCGCCGCCGGGCGCGGCGGAACAGACCGGAAGGCAGCCGGGGCGGGAAATGACATGGCCATGCGCACCCCATTTTAATTACAATATATTAGATAAAATGGGTGACAAAATTATCGTTCCAATTAATATTCCATCACAATAAATCAGTTTACGGGGGACGTTATCCGATGCGGGCCGATGGCATCATTATCGCCGAAGACGATGATAACCTGCGTAAAATGTATGCCATCGCGCTGGAGGCTGCCGGACACAAGGTGCGCACGGCGGCCAATGGTCAGCAGGCTTTGCAGCTGCTGAAACAGGCCCCGGCGCAGCTGCTGGTTCTCGATGTCATGATGCCGGTCATGGACGGGGTCGAGGCCTGCGCGATCGCCCGCGCCGATCATCGGTTTACCGCCCCGATACTGTTCCTCTCGGCCCTGGACAGCCAGGCAACGATCGAACGCTGCAAAGCGGCGGGCGGGGACGATTTCATAGCCAAATCCGGCGATATCCGCCAGTTCGTCGACCACATCAGCCGATGGATGGGCAACACCGGGCATGACCGTGAAAAAGCCGGACAACCCGGCGGCGGGAAAAGATGCTGAAAAATCAGCCCTGCAAGGCTTTCCGGACCATTTGTGCCAACTCCTGCTGCGTAAAGGGTTTTTGCAGCAGCAGCACCTGGTCTCCCAGACGGCCGTCATCCAGCACGGCATTTTCCGTATAACCGGACATGAACAGAGCCTTCATGCGCGGGTTGCGTTCCAGAACATGGGTGGCGATTTCCGGCCCCGTAAGACCGCCCGGGAGGATGACGTCGCTGAGCAGCAGGTCAATGTCGGGTGCATCGTTCAGCATGGTCAGCGCTTCAGGGCCGCTGCCTGCCTCGACAACGATATAGCCAAGGCCTTCAAGCTGTTCGCGCACAAGAGCGCGCACCTCGTCATTATCCTCCAGCAGGAAAATCACCTCGCCATGCGATGTGCCATCCTCGCTTTTTCTTTCTTCCGGCTGCTTTTCCACATCCCCTTCTGCCCGGGGCAGGTAAAGCCTGACGGTCGTCCCGTGACCGGGACTGCTGTCAATCGAGACATGTCCTGAAGACTGCTTGGCAAAACCGTAAACCATGCTGAGCCCCAGTCCCGTTCCCTCACCCAGCTTCTTGGTTGAGAAGAAGGGCTCAAAGACCCGGTCGATGATATCGGTCGCCATGCCGCTTCCCGTATCACTGACCGTAAGAACGACATAGTCTCCGGGTTTCAGCTCACTGTCCGGCAGATCCTGCCTGCTGGCAAAGCGCACATTGCCGGTCTCGATCGTCAGCCGCCCGCCGCCCGGCATCGCATCACGGGCATTGATTGACAGGTTCAGTATGGCGCTTTCGACCTGAGCGGCATCGGCCTCGCAAACCCACAGATCATTGGCCGGGCGCAGAAACAATTCTATCGTTTCACCCAGGGTATGACGCAGTATCCCTTCCATCCCCTCAAGATTGTCATTCAGATTCAGACGAGAGGGTGACAAAGCCTGCTTGCGCGAAAAAGCCAGCAGGCCCTGGGTCAGCCCCGCCCCGCGTTCGGCGGCGCGGATGGCACGTTCCAAAAGCGGTTTTATGGCATCATTGCCGTCCGCCCGTTCCGCCGCAATTTCAAGATTGCCTAGGATGACCGCCAGAAGATTGTTGAAATCATGGGCAATGCCACCGGTCAGCTTGCCCACGGCATCCATTTTCTGCGCATGGTACAGTTGCTGCTCGATCGCCTTGCGCTCGGTAATATCGGTGGCTGAAACGGTATAACCGGTCAACACCCCCTCACGTATGGCCGGCGCAATGCGGATATCGAAAAAGCGCTCTTCCCCCCGGGAGACATACGGGGTTTCAAAACGTGTCGGTTGCCCGGTTTCCTGCACGGCATTGATGCAAGCGCGCGCGTTTTCCCGGTATTCATCGGGCACAAGATCACAGATATAGCGCCCGATGATGCCTGAATTCTCGCCATTGCCGCGCGAACGGTTGACGAATTCAACCCTTGCTTCAAGGTCGAGCAGCATGATGATGTCCGGTGACCCCTCGGTCAGGGAACGCCAATGCGCCTCGCTTTCCTGCAGCCTGAGATGCGCCTGCTTCAGATCCGATATATCGCTGATCGACCCGGCGACCCGCACGGCATGGCCGTTTTCATCGCGCAACGCCACGCCCTTGACGAAAAACCATCGCTCTGGCTGCTTTGCCGCACGGAATTCATATTGCAGGTGGGGCGTTTTTCCCTTGAAGTGATCGCGTATCTCCTTGCGCATGACCGGACGATCCAGAGGATGTATCATCCCCTCGACATCCACCGACGTCATGTTCAGGTGATAGTCCTCCAGCCCCGGCGTGGTGGCCACGTTCTCCGACATGTAGAAGAGATCCGTTTTCAGATCCCAGTCCCAGATGATATCGCGGCTTCCCTTCTGCGCCAGCTCGTAGCGTTCCTCGCTCTTGCGCAGAGCCAGTTCCGCCTGCTTGCGGTCCGTCACATCGCGGGAATTGACGACAATGCCCTGAATGACCGGATCATCGAGAAGGTTGTGACCCACCGCCTCCAGATACCGCCAGCTTCCGTCCTTATGGCGGAAGCGGGCTTCCACAACACTGGTTTTCCGATATCTGTTCTCGATGTCATGGAACATTTTTCTCAGATTCCGCGCATCATCCTCGGCCATCAGATCGAAAACATTCCTGCCGATCAGCTCTTCCGGCCGGTAGCCCATCACCGTTTCCAGTGACGGGCTTTCGTACAGGATGTTTCCACTTTTATCGAGAACCGTGATGATGTCCTGGGCGTTTTCAATCAGCTTGCGAAATCGTTCCTCGCTTTCAGCAATGGCCTTCTCTGCCGCAACCTGTTCGGTAATGTCCCGGCCGATGCCGCGGTATCCCTGAAAATCGCCCTTCTCGTCGAAAATCGGCTTGCCGCTTATCGACCAGAAACGTTTTTCACCATCCCTGCGCAGATAGGTATAACGAAAATCCCTGAATTCCCTGTGCGCTTTCAGATCGGCCAGATGCCCGGCCCAGCGCTCCCGGTCCTCCGGCTGAATCATAAAATCCTTGCGCCGGTGCCCGAGAACCTCTTCAGGGGTGACCATGGCAATCTTGTAGCCATTCTGTGAAACATAGCTGAAACGCAGATCGGCATCGAATTCCCACAGCCAGTCGGAAGCAATATCGGTGAAATCCCGGAAACGTTCCTCGTTCCTGCGCAGGGCCTTTTCCGCCTGCCTGCGCTCGGCAATTTCACATTCGAGCTGTTTTGTCCGTTCTACAACCCGTTCCTCCAGGCGCCGGCGGGCCTGTTCCAGATCCCTCTCCGCCTCGACAATCTTGCTGATATCGCTGAACCAGAACAGAACGGCATCCTCGCCATTCCAGGATATGGCATCCCAGCTCAGATAGGCCCATATCTTCCTTCCGTCAGCGCGGCGCACCCGAACAGGACGGCTTGGGACCGATCCTTTTTCCCTGAACTCCCTGACAAACGCCTCGCGTTCATGAATATTGGCCCAGTAATTCTTTGTGGAAAAACCGATGAATTTATCGGCTGTCGTGCCACAGAGTTCAGCACAGCGGGAATTGGCATAGAGGACGATTCCGTCTTCTATGCGGGAAACACCCGCTCCGGCAGGGCAGGTTTCAAGAATGGAGAGAAACCAGGAATCGGATGCGGAATCCTGCCTGGCAGGCAGAACGACACCACTTTGTCTTGCCTTTTCCCCCCTGCGATCGACGGCCATCAAACACCATTCCCCTCAACCCGCGCTCCGGTTGCCATGCGGGCGATTAACCAAACCTGCAGACATCATAAAGGAAAATGGTAAACGGAGTCCTGTATCCGGCAAGGAAAATAATCCCGGAATAAAAAGCCGGGCAGCATCAAATCCCGGCTATGCCCTGAATGCTGCCAGAAAAAGCTCAACGCCGCGTTCTATCCGGCATCTGCACTCCGCTTCATCCATCGAGGGGGCCACACCGAGCAAACACTGCAAAAAACACCTTCCCTTTATCAGGTCGATGAAAACCTGCGCGGCCTCCTCCTTGTCCCGAATATGGATCGCCCGGCGTTTTGCCAATTCCTCCA
>CAYXDL010000130.1:0-6829 GCA_964463775.1 uncultured Hyphomicrobiales bacterium | reverse complement strand
CAAGGATATCCTGTCCATATGGGCGCCGTTCGATACGGCGGATGAGAAAAGCGGCGTGGTGGTCTATCTCAAGGGATCGCATCGCTGGGGCAAGATGTATGCACCCTCGGCCTTCGGCAAGAACACGGGCTTTGCCGAAATTTATGCCCGGATGGGGCTGGATCCCGTTCCGGATATCGAGGCGGAGCGGGATAAGCACGAAATCCTGAAATGGGAACTGGAACCGGGGGATGTGATCATCCATCACCCGCTGGTGCTGCATTATGCCTCGGGCAATGCCTCGGCCACGGGCAGGCGCCGTGGTCTGGCGCTGCGCTATCTTGGTGATGATGCCTGTTATGACGACCGGCCGGGAACCTTTCTGGAGAATCCGAAAGTGCGCGATTTGCTGCCGGGTTTTGAATTCAGGGATGGCGATCGTCTGGAAGGGGCGCTTTTCCCGCGTGTCTGGCCACGGGAATCATAAGTGTGGCTTCCCGGAAAGAAGGGGGAGCATCACATCGGGTTGATCGTGTTTGCAATCGGGCTTGCCCAAGGGTTGTGTGATCCATATACTCCGGCCACGCTGAACCCATTGGTAACTGTTGGTGGTGTGTATGGGAGTCGACCTGCCTAGCAATTACCGGCCATCGGAAGATGAGCCGTTCATGAATGAAAGACAGCTCGCCTATTTCAGGCTCAAGCTCCTGACGTGGCGCGGGGAAATCCTCCACGAAACCAGTGAGACGCTCAAGCATCTTCAGGAAGATACGACGCCCGAACCGGACATTGCCGACCGGGCGACGGCGGAAACCGAACGGACGCTGGAGCTGAGGACCCGCGACCGTCAGCGCAAGCTGATTGCCAAGATCGATGCCGCCCTGCGCCGGATCGAGGACGGCAGCTATGGCTATTGCGAGGTGACGGGGGATCCGATTTCCCTGAAGCGGCTGGAGGCCCGGCCGATCGCAACCATGACCCTTGAAGCCCAGGAGCGTCATGAGCGGCGGGAGAAGATCTACCGCGACGAATGATCCGGATCAGCCATCGATGCAGAAACGCAAAAGGGGCGGCACCGGAAATGCCGCCCCTTTTTTGCGGATGTGATTGCTGCGATCAGAACGGAAAGATCACATCGAACAGCTGCTGACCATAGCGGGGCTGCTGGACGTCTGAAAGTTGACCACGGCCGCCATAGGCGATGCGTGCCTCGGCGATCTGGCTGTGCTTGATCCTGTTGTCGGCGGTGATGTCCTCAGGCCGCACGACACCGGAAATCAGCAATTCGCGGACCTCGTAATTGATCCGGACTTCCTGGCGGCCGGAAATGACGAGGTTGCCGTTGGGCAGGATCTGCGTGACCAGTGCCGCCACTTCCAGATTGATGGTCTCCGAACGGTCCACCTTGCCCGTGCCGGTGCTCTCCGAAGTGCTGCCAAGGCTGACCAGGCTCGATGGATCGACACTTTGCGGCAGAACCTTGGCCAGCTTGTTCTCATAGCCCAGGAAGTTGGTCAGGTCCGAATCCTCGGCATTCTTGCGGGTGCGGGTGGTGGTGTTGTTCACCTTGGCCGAATCCGCGATGGATACTGTCACGGTAAGAATATCACCGATCCTGGCGGCACGCTGATCCTTGAAGAAGGCCCGCGCCCCGGGTCGCCACAATGAGTTGGCCTCGCGGATCACGGCCTTGGGCCGCGGCATCGGCAGGGATACGGGCTTGTAATCCTTCTGTTTCACCGGGTTCTGAATGGCGCTCAGGGCCGGTTCGTCACCGATGGCCAGAATGCGGTCGCTGATATTGCAGGCGGAAAGGGCGGCGGCCATGATGCCAAGGACAAGGATGCGCCCGAAGGATGCGGCGGAAAAGAGGGTGTGAGGCTGCATGAGGCTTCTCCTTCAGCTCTGGGATGCCAGGGCCCGGCCGCGGCCGGGGGCGGTGACGATCATTTCGACGATCTTGCGAGAACGCGGATTGACGACGCGGACAATATCCCCCTCGGCACCGCTTTCCAGGGCACGCACAATGGCGGTCAACTGCAGGGCGCCGCGTTTGAAGATGAGGGATACGAGATCGCCCTTGGCGATGATTTTCGGTGTTTCGACATCGTTGCTGCGTATGATGCGCCCGGCCCGAAGGCCGCGCCGCGCCGCCATGCCGACCAGCAGGGCGGCGTCGGTGATGACGTTGCGCCCCAGACGTGAGGCGCGTTGCCAGACCATGGAAATATCGCCGGGTTCAATGATTTCGCCCCGGGCGATATTGCGGGTCAGCACCGGTACTTCGCTGACCGGATAGGCACGCCCGCGCAGGGTGACGGGGGCCGCCGAGGCATTGGCACTGACCCGGGCGCTGAATCGCCCGGTGATCCGGTCGTAAGAGAGGATGTCGACGGCAAGGTCGATCTCCTCGTCGGGGGCGACGGCAATGGGGGCGAGGCGCCTGGCCAGGGTGACGTCGAGATCCTGACCGGTCGCATTGCCGAGCTGGCGGCGCAGGGCATCGAGAATATCCGCTCTGGCGATGATCCGTCCGGCACCGGTGACGGTGACCATGCGCCGCCCGCGCGGCGGCGACCAGTTCAGCCCGTTGCTCCGGGCGATATTCATCAGGGCTGCCACGGAAAGGGATTTCCGCATGCCGGGCGCCGGTGCGGTGGCCACGGCAAGGGAAGCGGCATCGCCCGTGTTTTCGAAGATGTCGCCCAAGGTGATGACGGTGCCGGCGGCAACCGGTGTATCCTTGAGAAAGATTGTGCGCGCCTGTGCATCCCGTGCGCCCGGCAGCCCGAACATTACGGCAAGGCCCAGCAGAAGAAGGATGATGCGGGGTTTCATGGGTTTGTTCCTCCGGCCTTAGCGAAGCTGCGTCACCTGAGCGAGCATTTCATCCGAGGTCGAGATGACCTTGGAATTCATCTCATAGGCACGCTGGGCGGCGATCAGATTGGTCACTTCCTGCACCGGGTTGACATTGCTGGTTTCAAGAAAACCCTGGCGAAGATCGCCATAGCCGGTGCTGCCGGGTACACCCGTCTGCGGCGCGCCGGATGCCGGTGTTTCCAGAAAGAGATTGTCGCCGATGGCTTCCAGCCCGGCGGCGTTGGGGAAGATTGCCAGTTCGAGCTGCCCGACATTCTGCGGGGTGCTTTGTCCGGACAGCTTCACTTCAACGGTGCCCGATGTATTGATGGCGACGTCGATGGCATCGGTCGGGATGGTGATGCCGGGAGAAACGACATAGCCGTCCTGGGTGACGAGCTGCCCCTGCGGATCGACGGAGAAGGCACCGGCACGGGTATAGGCATCCTCACCGGAGGGGAGCTGAATGCGGAAATAACCCTCGCCATTGATTGCCAGATCGAAGGGATTGGAGGTTGATGTCAGATTACCCTGTTCGGTGATCCGGTAGACGGCGCTGGCCCGGACGCCGGCGCCAAGCTGCACCCCGCTGGGAACGATGGTTCCCGAATCCGAGGAAGCGGAACCGATGCGGCGCAGATTCTGATAGAGAAGATCCTGGAATTCCGCCCGCTGACGCTTGTAGCCGGTGGTGTTCATATTGGCGATGTTGTTGGAAATGACTTCCACGTTCAGCTGCTGAGCCAGCATGCCGGTGCTTGCGATTGATAGGCTGCGCATTGCTCTCTCCTCGTCTTTCGACTAGCTGACCTGGGCCAGGCGCTCGATGGCGCGGCGCTGCAGGTCGTTATCCGTTTCAAGAAGTTTCTGCGTCGATTTATAGGAGCGCAGAACATCGATCATTCGTGTCATCTCGACCACGGCCTGGACGTTGGATCCCTCCAGCATGCCCTGGCGGATGACGGAGCCGGTGGCGGGTTTCGGCGCTTCATCGGTGCTGTAGAGCGAATTGCCGCTCTTGCGCATTTCCTGCGGGGCATCGAACCGGGCCAGCGCCAGCCGTCCCACCGGCCCGTCGGCCGTGTTGATCAGGCCGTCATCAGTGATGGTGATATTGGTGGACTGGGTGCCGATCTCGATCGGGCTGCCCGGCTGGCCGGTGGCAAGGCCGCTGTCATCGAGCACGAGAAACCCTTCATTGGTGCTCAGGAAGCCATCAGCATTGATGCGGAAATTGCCGTTGCGGGTATAGCGGGGGCCGTCATCGGTCTGAACCTGAAAATAACCATCGCCCGAAATCGCAATATCGAGCGGGTTGCCGGTTGGGGTCATCGGGCCGTCGCGCAGGGTGCGGTAGGTTCCCCGTTCGGTGGCGAAGGCGATCTTGTCCCGGCGGGCACCGTTTCTGCCGGCATCGACCAGAAACTGATCGAACATCACGGATTCCTTCTTGAAACCCGTTGTATTCATGTTGGCGATATTGTTGGCGACGGCATCCATCTGCCGGCGCAGGGCCAGTTGGCGTGAAAGTCCGACATATAAAGCATTTTCCAGCATGGCTGTATCCGTTCTGGCTGTCGTGGCCGCGTTTCTGTGGCAGTTGCCGCCCCTTTCCATGCAGGCGGCGTGCCAGTTTTGAAAAATCGGCAAAACCGCCGAAAAACAGCAGCGATCGGCCCGGATGAACGTGAAGAAGAGCGGCGAATGGCGGCAGAATGGGAGGAGAGAAAATGCACCCCGGCATTTTTTTCCTAGTGAGGGGGGAATTTATGAATTTGTTAACCATCGCCGTTTAGAAACTGAAGGGCGATAAGGGCCCGCGCGGCCTTGGATTTTCATGATTGGCAACCGTCTATGAGCGAAACCGATATCGAAGAGGAAGAGGGCCGCGTTAAGAAAAAGGGGCTGAGCGGCAAGAAACTGGTCCTGTTCATCCTGCTGCCGCTGCTGCTGCTGGGCGGTGGGGGCGCAGGGGCCTATTT
This sequence comes from uncultured Hyphomicrobiales bacterium, assembly GCA_964463775.1. Taxonomy (GTDB): domain Bacteria; phylum Pseudomonadota; class Alphaproteobacteria; order Minwuiales; family Minwuiaceae; genus JALXAG01. The sequence continues at coordinate 2,006 of CAYXDL010000130.1, read as the reverse complement.
TTTCCTGTTTGCGGGCAGCAGCGAACAGGCGGAGGAGGCAAAGGCCGAGGATGCCGCGGCGGAGGAAGAGGATGTCGCGGGCGAACCCGTTTTCTATGAACTGCCGGAAATGCTGATCAATCTCAACTCCCGGGGGGCGAAGAAGAACAGCTTTCTGAAACTGCGCCTGACCCTTGAACTGCGGGATCCCCAGGCGGTGCCCGAACTGGAGAAGGTGCTGCCCCGGGTACTGGATAATTTCAATACATTTCTGCGCGAGCTGCGTATCGAGGAATTGCAGGGAACAGCGGCCATATACCGGATCAAGGAGGAATTGCTGATCCGCATCAACGATGCTGTCAGGCCGATCAAGGTCTATGACGTGTTGTTCAATGAAATGCTCATACAGTAAGTAATTCGGGAAATCGCGCTGATGGCTGACGAAAACGAAACCGTCGATGAAGAGGCCCTGGCCGCGGAATGGGCCGCCGCCGCCGAAGGGGATGGCGGCGACGATCAGGACGCGATTGCGGCCGAGTGGGAGGCAATGGCCGAGGAGGAGCCGGATACCGGCGCCGGCCAGTCCACCCGTGTTCTGAATCAGGATGAGATCGACAGCCTGCTGGGCTTCGAGTCCGGCGACGGGGATGAATCGGAGCGTTCCGGTATCCGGGCCATCATCAATTCGGCGCTGGTCAATTACGAGCGCCTGCCGATGCTGGACATCGTGTTCGACCGGCTGGTGCGCCAGATGACCGTGAGCCTGCGTAATTTCACCTCCGACAATGTCGAGGTTTCCCTGGACAACATCACCTCGATCCGTTTCGGCGATTATCTGAACTCAATTCCGCTGCCGGCGATCCTGTCGGTCTTCCGGGCTGTGGAATGGGACAATTACGGCCTGATCGTCGTTGATTCATCGCTGATCTATTCGGTGGTGGATGTGTTGCTCGGCGGTCGCCACGGTACGGCGCCGATGCGTATCGAAGGGCGCCCTTACACGACCATCGAACGCAATTTGGTCGAACGTCTGGTCAATGTGGTGCTGCAGGATATGAACGCAGCCTTCGAGCCGCTGAGTCCCGTGAATTTCAACTTCGACCGCATCGAGACCAATCCGCGTTTTGCCACCATTGCCCGTTCGGCGAATGCCGCCATTCTGATCAAGATGCGCATCGATATGGAGGAGCGCGGCGGGCGGCTGGAAATTCTGCTGCCCTATGCCACCCTCGAACCGATCCGTGAGCTTTTGCTGCAGATGTTCATGGGCGAGAAATTCGGCCGCGATTCCATCTGGGAAAATCATCTGGCGACAGAGCTGTGGTCGACCGATGTCGACATCGAAGCCGTGCTCGATGAACAACTGATGCCTTTGCAGGAGGTGATGTCGCTGGAGGTCGGGCAGACACTGATGCTCAATACCGGGCAGGATGCCTCGATCGAAATGCGTTGCGGCGGCATTCCGATGGTGACAGGGCGCATGGGACGTTCAGGTCAGCATGTTGCTGTCCGTGTCGAGCAGACGCTGCGGAAACTGGGAAGGACATAGGCATGAATTTCGACCTGTCGATGGCCATCAATCTTCTTGTTGCCGTTCTTCTTGTTATAACAATTGCATACTGCGTTATTCTGAACAAAAAACTGAAGGCCATGCGCGGTGCTCAGGATGAGATGCAGCAATTGATCACGACGTTCAATGCGGCAGCGGAGAAGGCGCGCGACAGTGTTGATCAGCTGAAGAAAACCGGCGATGAAATCGGCCTTTCCCTGGAACGGGAGATAGAGCGTGCCAAGGCCATGCGCGATGAACTGGTCCTGATCACCGATACCGCCGAACATCTGGCCGGGCGTATCGAACAGGCTGTCGATGCATCGCGTGCCAAGACCGCCAGGCCGCTGGCGGAACGCGAGCCGGCCACGGAAAATACCGGGCGCAAAAGCCGCGAAACCCGCCGGCGCAGCGACAGCGAACGGGAACTTCTGGCGGCCTTGCGTCAGGCGCGGTAGTCAAAGGATCGGAATATCAT
>CAYXDL010000129.1:0-6839 GCA_964463775.1 uncultured Hyphomicrobiales bacterium | reverse complement strand
CGGAACTTGTCGAAGATGGTGTCGCGCTCATCCGCCGGAATGCCGATGCCGTTATCACGCACGCTCAGCAGCAGTGAATCCCCGTCACGGCGGGCGCTCAGCCATACGCGCCCCTTGCCCCGGTCGCAGAACTTGACTGCATTAGCCAGAAGATTGACCAGCACCTGAATCATCCGGTCCTTGTCGACCTTCAGCGGCGGCAGTCCCGGTTCGATATCGACATCGAGCAGAACATTCTTTTCCCCGAACAATCCGCCAACGGCAGCCAGCGCCTCGTCGATCACCACAGCGGGGCTGACATCCTCCATCTGCCAGACAAACTGCCCCGCCTCCATCTTCGCCAGGTCCAGAATATGATTGATCAGCCGGGTCAGTCGCGCGCTTTCACGGATGATGATGCCGAGGAACTCCTCCCTCTGGCTTCTGGAGACATCGGGATGATCGAAAAGTATCTCGCTGAAGGAACGGATCGATGTCAGCGGCGTGCGCAATTCATGGCTGATCGTGGACAGAAACTCATCCTTCAGCCGGTCCAGCTCCTTGAGGCGCTCATTGGCGGCGCGAAGCTCCGCCGTTGTCCGCTCCAGCTCGGCCGATTTCTGCTCCAGACGGTGGCTGTACTCGATCACCTGAGAGGTTTCGTCCAGGATGACCATCACATCCTCCAGCCCGACCACCGCCCCCTTGACCACCGAAGACACCATCACGCTGGCCGAGGCGGAGCCGATCACCCCCGCCAGCACCCGTTCGGAAAAATCCACCAGATCGGCATCGGCCTCCTGCAGCTTGCCGATATTCACGCCCCTGGAACGGGCATAGGCGCTGAGCATCTTCTCAGCCCTCTTGCGCCCGGTGAAGCGCACCATCAGATCCTGCAGATCGGCAACGGTGGCCGAACCGCGGCGGAAACGCGAACCGTCATCGGAACGCAGCCGGAAGGCATCGACGAACAACGCCGCCTGCACCCGTTCCAGCGCGCTTTGGCGCGTGAACAGGGAGACCACGATCAGGGCGCCGCCATTGGCCAGCATCGACCAGATCAGCGAATGGGTCAGATGACCGTAATCCCGCATGCCGAACAGGGCATAGGGTTTGAGCCATTCGATACCCCATGGCCCCTCAAGCACGAAATCCAGCGGCAGCCAGCCGGAACGGGCGAAAGCCGGCAGCAGCAGGGTATACACCCAGACCAGAAATCCGGCCGTCAGTCCTGACAACGCCCCGAGGCGCGTCGCCCCCTTCCAGAAAATCCCGGCCAGAATGGCCGGCGCGAACTGGGCCGCCGCGGCAAAGGAAACCAGCCCGATGGTCACCAGGGCATAGGATTCACCGATAAAGCGGTAATAGGCATAGCCCAGCAACAGAATGAACAGGATGGAGCCGCGGCGCACCGTCAGCAACAGCCCGGTCAGGTCCCCGCGCGAGGTCAGCTTCAGCCTGTCGATGCGTAACAGGACAGGCATGATGAGATTGTTGCACATCATGGTGGACAGGGCGATCGCCGCCACGATCACCATGCCCGTTGCCGCCGAAAGGCCGCCGATATAGGCCAGGAGAGCAATCCCTTCGCGCCGCGCCGCCATCGGCAGGGTCAGAACGAAGGTGTCGGCATCGATATCGGGGCCGGGAAACTGCAGCAGCCCGGCCACGGCGATCGGCAGGACGAAAATGTTGATCAGCAGCAGGTAGAGCGGAAACAGCCACACCGCCTTGCGCAGATGGCTTTCACTGACATTCTCGACCACGGTGACATGAAACTGGCGCGGCAGACAGATGATCGCCGCCATCGACAGAATGGTCATGGTGATCCAGCGGCTGTAATCGCCGCCACCATCCACCACCATCACCCGGCGGATGTTCTCATAGGCCATGGCCCTGGAAAACAGATCGGTAAAGCCGTCATACAGGCCGTAGACCACGAACACGCCGACGGCAAGAAATGCCGCCAGCTTCACCAGCGATTCAAAGGCGATCGCCGCAACCAGCCCCTCGTGGTGCTCACTGGCATCGATATGGCGGGTGCCGAAAAGAATCGCGAACAGCGCCATGACCAGAGCCACCAGCAGGGTCGTGTCGCTGAAGACAGGCGCATCGGTCAGGCGTCCGGCCTGGGCCAGATCCGGAAAATCCAGCAGCATGGTGAAGCTGGTTGCCACCGCTTTCAGCTGCAGTGAAATATACGGCATGATGCCGATGACCGCGATCACCGTCACCAACCCGCCAAGCACAGTGCTCTTGCCGTAGCGCGAGGACATCAGATCGGCGATGGAGGTGATGCGGTTGACTTTGGAGATGCGCACCAGCTTGCCCAGAAGAAACGGCCAGGCGAGAAAGACCAGGGTCGGGCCGAGAAAAATGGTCAGGAATCCCAGGCCGTTGACCGCGGCGAAGCCGACACTGCCGTAATAGGTCCAGGATGTGCAGTAAACGGCAATGGAAAGGGTGTAGATATAGGGATTGGCGATCAGGGAGCGGCCCTGCTCGGCCCGCTTGTCCCCAAAATAGGCAATGGCGAACAAGGCGCAGAGATAGAGCAGGGAAACGGACAGAACGACCCAGCTTTCAAGCATCCCCGCCATCCTCCCCCGCAACCGGGGTATCCGCAGGGGGCGGACGGAACAAATCGCGCGAATTCAGCGCCGAGAGCAGTATCAGCACCCCCCATACGGCAAACAGATAGAGATAGGCCACCGGCAGGCCGAACAGGGCATCGGCGCGGTTGAACAGATCGAGCACGGGCGGGTTGAGGGCAATCAGCGCAAAGCCGAACAGCGCCCCGGCCCGTTCACGCCAACGGCTGGCGCTAGCGGCGGACATCTCCGTCCCCGGCAGCATGATCGGCACCGGCGGCATCACCGGCGAAAAAGCTTTCCACCCGGCTGACAAGATCCCGGGTCGAAAACGGCTTGGTAATATAGTCATCGGCGCCCAGCGCCAGCCCCTTCTCGCGGTCGGCGTCCCGGCCCTTGGCCGTCAGCATGATGATGCGGATATCCCGCCATGCGGGGTTGGACCTGATTTCGCGGCAGACATCATAGCCATCGCGTTCGGGCAGCATGAGATCGAGCAGAACCAGATCCGGCGGCTGTTCGGTACAGGCCTTCAGGGCAGCATCACCGTTTTCCGCCACCCGCACATCGAGCCCCAGCCGCCCCATGAGAAAGCGCAGCGACAACGCGATATTGGGCTCATCCTCCACAACCAGAACCGATCTTCCCATCTCACAACGCCCCTGCCTGTTTCCCCCGGATGCCCCGCCTTGTTCGCGGCAGGCCGCCATTTGCGGTTTCCTGCATCTTGCCATTACTTAATAGCTACTTATAGCCCGATCGCGCGCCCAGGGCAAAACCACGGGCAGAAAGGCCCACAAGGCCCGGCGGAACGAAACGGCAGCGCTTCACAAAAGCCATCGGAGAAGGAGAAGGGAAGCCGTGCCATCGGGGCCGGCGGGAAATCAGCGCCGCCGGGGCAGTTCGATGATCATGCGCAAACCGCCTTCAGCGCGGTTTTCCGCATTCACCTTGCCGCCAAGCGCGGTGACATGGCAGCGCACCTGCCACAGGCCAATGCCGAAATGCTCATCATCACTGTCTGTCTGTCCCGGGCGGTTCGAATAATAGCGGTCGAAGATTCTCGGCATGGTTTCAGGGGAAATCCCGGGGCCCTCATCCTCGACGATCAGCACCGCCTGATCCTTTTCCCGGCGCAGGGTCACGGTCAGCGCCCCGCCGTGAGGGGAGAAGCTGACAGCATTCTCCAGCAGATTTTCAATCGCGGTTTCAAGAAACTCCTCGCCCGCCAGAACGACGATGCCATCATCGATGCGGCTGTCCAGTACCAGCCCGCGGCGGTGGCACAGCATGGCATAGGCCGAAAGCATCCGCCGCAGCAACTGGGACAGGTCGACCGGCTGTCGCGGCGGATCGAGCAGATCGGCCGTCACCCCCTCCAGCCGCCAGCCGTCGGCGGCAAGGGCCTCCAGCCGGTTGACGGCCGTGTCCATGGCACTGAAGGCGCGCTCCTGCAGGGGATCAGGCGTGCCCTCACGGCGCATCAGCAGTTCCAGCGACTGACGCAGCACCGCCAGCGGTGTCTTGAAGGCATGGGCGTTTTCCTGTGCCGCCTGACGGATCAGCAGGGCCGATTGGCGCAGATTATCGACCATGTGATCGAAATCGCTGGCCAGAGTCGTCAGTTCGGGAAGGATCGCCCGGTCGGCAAAGGGTTTTTCCTTCTCGCCACCGCTGCGCAGTTCGCGCGCGACCTGGCTGAAATGGCGCAGGGACCGCCAGAAACCGGCAAACATGGAAAACACCACCAGGGCCAGCAGCATGTAGATCGCCAGTGCCGAAAGCACTTCGGGCGTCTGCCAGTAAGGTCGCCCCAGCGCCGAATCCAGATAGGCGCTCGAATCATGCGATACCAGTATCGCCCAGCAGCCCTGCCCGGTGCGGATCGGATTGATCGAGGAAAGAACTTCCTGACGCGCCTTGCCGGCGTTGAAACGTTCCGCCAGCGCAATCCCGCCCTCGCAGGTCGTTGCCAGCTTGTCGAGCAGCCCCTGCTTCAGCAAGGCCTGGGTAAAGGCACGGCGTTCCGCCTCATCGATCACCGGTTCTTCGGCAACAAAGAAAAAAGCGCGCGGATCCCTGGCATCGGCAGGGCGCATCAGCACCGTTACCCGGGCATTGGCCGGGGTCAGGGTACGCAGGGCCAGGCCGATGCGTGTCAGCGGCTGGGTGCCTTCGGCCAGCAATACCGGGCGCAATGCCGCCGCGAGAATCCGCCCCTGTTCGTGAACGGAATCGAGCAGCAGTTGCTGACGGTCGCGGTCAGCCGCCTGGAATTGCTGATACAGAAAGAACGGTACCGCCAGAAACGCCAGAAACAGAATCAGCAGACGCAGGCGCAGACTCGGCATGCGCTTGCCGGCAAGATGGCGGTCGCGGCTTTTCCCGTTTAGCGCCGTCTTCTTCCGCGTCGCCTTTGCCGCCTTGCGTTTGCGCGCCCCGCTCAGCACATTGCCGAAAACCAGGGTCACCGCTCGGCAACCCAGCGGTAGCCGAAGCCGGGATAATTTTCGATCTGCTCGAAATTCTCGTCGATTTCCCGGAACTTGCCGCGAATGCGCTTGATAAAGGAGCGGACATTGGTGCGGAAACCCTCCGGCCCGTAGCCGGCGGCGAAATCCTGCCCACGCACCAGATCGTAAATCTGTCGGTAGGAAACGTCCTCGCCCCGTTTCGTCGCCAGAAGGGCGACAATATTGTATTCGGAAACCGTCAGCCCCACACGCTGCCCCTTCCAGCTGGCCCGGCTGATATCGTTGCGCGGCTCCAGATCGCCGATGCGCAGCACAGTCTCCGCATTGTCCTCACCACCAGAGGCATCACCCTTGCTGCCATCCAGAATCAGACGCATGCGCTTGAGGATGATCGACAGGCTGCGCCCCTTGTCCACAAAGTCGACGGCACCCCCGGCCAACGCCGCCTCCTCATAGATTTCCTCACTCATGACGGTGAGGAAAACAACCGGGATTTCAATGCCCCGCCCGCGGATACGGCGCAGAACCTCCAGCCCCGTCAGACCGGGCATTTTCCAGTCGAGCAGAATGATATCGGCATGGCCGTTGTTTTCGAAATAGCTCAGGGCGTCCTCACCATTGGCGAAGGCCAGCACATCGAACCCCTCCTCGCCCAGATTGATGCCGAGAATATCGCGAAACCCGTCATCGTCATCGACAATGACAACTTTCGGATAGGCCCCAACCGTCTCTGCCAATGCGTTATGCTGCATCATTTCAGTGTCGTCCTTTTCAAAAGACTGCCGAGACAGGCATCGCGCGCCGCGCGGCTGCCGTTTTCCGTTCTGATCTCCCAGGCCAGGGATTTGTAGCTGCCGCTGGCCAGATCCTGGAAAAAGAAGATGCTGAGCTGGCAGCGTTCATCGCCGTATTCCCAGATCAGGCGCGTCAGATGCGGATACTGGCGGTAAGGCGGGCCGAACAGATGCACCACCTGCCGCCGGGACAGGCCGCGCAGCTTGCGCATGTCAAAGCGCTGATTGCGCAGCTTCAGGGTGTCGGAAGGTGCGGGCGGTACCGCCGCCATTTTCCCGGCATCCTCCGCCGCGGGCGCCGTCTTTTCCACGCCTTCCCTGACGGAGGGCGAGGACTCCTCAAGCGCCGGATGCGCCTGATCCGCCAGATGATCGGGTCTGCGCATCGGCCGGGGGATGTCGGTACCTCTTTTCACGGGTGCTTTCCGTGCCGCCTTGCCGCCATCGGCCGAGACCGCCGGGGCGGAGGATATGTCATAGCCTTCCCAGGCCGCGCGTTCTCCGCCCTGCTGTACACATGCCGCCAGTATCAGCGGCACCACGAACCTGAATGGCGGCAACATCAACCGGCCTGCCGCCGCTGTCCTGCGCAAGCTTTCCACCACGCCTCTTCCCTGTACCTGCCGAATGTCATGCAATACGCGCCATGGCCGGACGCTCGCCCGCGGGGCGCACAACACCCCGGCCACAACAAAACACGCGCATTTCGCGGGTCAGCCGGCTGCAGGCACAACCGGGTCCGCCCGCGTCATCCCGAATGATGACATTCGCTGATCATAGCAATAATAAGCACCCTGGCAAAACACCAGGGGCATTTATGAGGCAAGTATTCCTCTCCTTTTCGCCAGAACAACACCGGGCATGTTTAACATTTCATTGACCAGAGCCTGCTATGAACAAACCATTAGCGAGGGTTGAGAGTCGTGAATATCGGGGATAACGGGAATGATGCAGACTTTCGAAGTGGGCATCTATAATGAGGAAGTCCGCCGCCTGGTGCA
>CAYXDL010000128.1:0-6843 GCA_964463775.1 uncultured Hyphomicrobiales bacterium | reverse complement strand
GACCCGGCCACGTTCATGCGCCCTGGGCGGCGATGCGCGCAGGGAACAGGCCTGGGTGCCATGATGCAATGGCGGGCCGCCGTCGATCGGCTCCCCAAGCGCATTCACCACCCGGCCAAGCCATGACGGATCCGGGTAGACGACCGGATCCGACGTGCCGACCAGCGCTTTCGAGCCCATGCCGATACCGTCCAGCGCCCCGAAGGGCATCAGCAGGGCGCGATTGGCCTTGAAGCCGACCACCTCGCTGTCGATCAGACTGTTATCGCGACGCATCAGGTGCACACGGGCACCGATGGACAGGCGCCTCTCCACCCCGGCCACTTCCACCAGCAATCCCTGAATGGCCGCCACGCGCCCGTAGATGAGATAGGGGGGAATGCGCTTCAGGTCGGAAATCAGTCCGTGCACGCTACACCTTTTCCTGAATTGAGAGGTTCTGAATCGAGAGCGGAATCATTGCCATGGGGCGATCTTGCCCGCGGCATTTTAAGAATGTGTAAAATTTTATGAAAATACCGCCGGGATCGTTTCATGGCATTTTATGCCTATCGGCCTGTTACCCAAGACAGAGCCCGGCCATCCGCGCAGATTTTTCGTGGCCTTTGGCGCGGCGTTAAGGAATAATTAAACTTAACCGTTAACACTTTAACCAAGTTAGGCACGAATATGTCTAAAAGCCATCCGGCCGTATCCTGCCGCTGAAGTCATAATCAGGCAGCAGAATGCGGCCGTACAAGGCAGAAAGACATAAACAGGGCATGGCCGGCCTGACGGCTGGCGGAGCATGCAGGGTCGGTCCGCGCCGGAAAGGAAACGAACCGGGCACGGATTGACGGAATGAAGCGCCTGTGGCGGGTATGCTCTCCTTACCTTGCCCCGTGCTTCCGGCCACATGGCGGAGGAGAAAGACGATATGCGGGTGTTACTGATCGAAGACGATTCGGCCATGGCGCAGAGCATCGAACTGATGCTCGGCAATGAAGGATTCAACGTCTATTCGACGGATCTGGGGGAAGAAGGGCTCGATCTCGGCAAGCTCTATGATTACGACATCATCATTCTGGACCTGAACCTGCCCGACATGCACGGCTATGACGTGCTGAAAAAGCTGCGCATGGCCAAGGTGGAAACCCCGATCCTGATCCTTTCGGGCATGACAGAGCCGGACAAAAAGGTCAAGGGCCTGGGCTTCGGCGCCGACGACTACCTGACCAAGCCATTCAACCGTGAGGAGCTGGTCGCCCGCATACATGCCATTGTCCGCCGCTCCAAGGGCCATTCGCAGTCGATCATCCGCACCGGCAATCTTTGCGTCAACCTCGATACCAAGACCGTCGAGGTCGATAACCAGCGCCTGCATCTGACGGGCAAGGAATACGCCATGCTGGAGCTGCTTTCCCTGCGCAAGGGGACGACCCTGACCAAGGAAATGTTCCTCAATCATCTTTATGGCGGCATGGATGAGCCCGAACTGAAAATCATCGACGTCTTCATCTGCAAGCTGCGCAAGAAGCTGGCAGCAGCGACCGGCGGCACCAACTTCATCGAAACCGTCTGGGGGCGCGGCTATGTGCTGCGTGATCCTGTGGAGGAAAAGGATTCCGCCACACAGCCAAAGGCGGCCGCGGGATAAGCCACGATATCATTGATGGTTGTTCGCGGCGTTGCGCGGTTGCCCGTTTCACCATCGATGAGACCGGCCGGAACTTTCGGGTTCCGGCCTTTTCTTTATTCAGGGGGCTTATCTGCAGATCGCCGGGGGAATGCCACATCCCCTCTTCCTCTTCGGGGGAAAACCTCTATACTGACCACTATCCATACGCATATGCCAATAGGTATCGTCACGATCGGCCATGGCCCTGTTCCGCAAGGTGTCGTCAATGATAAAGTTCCCGGCAATTCCGCACATGGCCTTGCTTGGCATTCTTTTGTTCCTCGCGGCCTGTAACGGGGCGAAAGAACAGGCCGGTCCCGTTGTTACCCAGCCCTCCGCGACTACAAGCGCACCGGCACAAGAACACGCAGAAAGCGACGTTCTCGTTTCCCGCACTGTCACCATTACGATGCCAGGCATGAAATTCAGAAAATTGTATGAGCATTCGCGCTATTATGGATGGATTGAGAGTTTCGATCACCGAAACGGATACGTAACCGTCATCAGCGTAGCCGATCCATACGAATTCAAGCAATCCGGTATCAGCACCGAATACGCCGAAAAGACCCTCAGGGATCTCAACGTACTGAAAGCCTGGAAATACTATGACCCTGTTTCCCAAATCCGCACCGGGCGGGGAGAGCTCTTCATCTGGGCGGAAAAAGAGCACAACTGCGTCATCTACAGCCAGTACCTGTTCAACCCCTCGGGCATTTTATCGGATGGCTTCAGGCCAGAGAACACGACGGCGAATATCCTGCTGACCGGAAAGCATTGCGGTCCCGGCCGGGAAGAAATCATCCGCAGCCTGACGGTGATGCTGAACAGCATCACCATGAACTGACCGGCAACGGAAAGAGATGATCCTTCCCAAAGCGGGAAGCCTCAGGCGGCGTGCTGGTAGACGCCGCGCTGGCCGGTGACCGGCTTGAACTTGTCGGTGATACCGAGAACGGTTTCCGCCCCACCCAGGAACAGCACCCCGTCGGGTTCCAGCATGGTGGACATACGTTCCAGTACCTCTGCCTTGGTCTGCTGATCGAAATAGATCAGGACATTGCGGCAGAAGATCACGTCGAACTTGCCCAGATGGGTGAAATTATCCATCAGATTGAGTTTCTGAAAGCGTACCGCGGCGCGGATGGCAGAATCGATCTGCCACATCTCGTTGACCTGACGGAAATATTTGACCAGCAGGGAAATCGGCAGGCCGCGCTGCACCTCAAACTGCGAATACATGCCGGCCTTGGCCTTTTCCAGCACTTCCGCGGACAGGTCCGTGCCCAGGATCTCGGTCCGCCAGCCCGGCATTTTCGCTGCGTTCTCCTTCAGAATCATCGCCAGAGAATAGGGTTCCTGACCGGTCGAGGCCGCGGCACACCAGATGCGGAGGCTCTTGCGGGTCGCCCGTGCCTCGATCAGGGCGGGCAGGGTCTCGTTTTCGAAAATCTGGAACGGCTTCGTATCGCGGAAGAAGAAGGATTCATTGGTGGTCATGGCCTCGATGACCGCAACCTTCAGAGATGAATCCGTGCCCTTGCGCAGGTCGGCAACCAGACCGTCCAGAGTATTGTGCCCCCGTTCGCGGGCGATCGGCAGCAGGCGGCTTTCCAGAAGGTACATCTTGTCTTCGGAAACGACGAGACCGGACCCCTTCTTCAGAAAATCCGCCAGAAACTGGAAATCAGCGCTGTTCATCTTGCCGCTCCCATCATGATTTTTTCGACCATAGGCCCAACCTCCTTCAAGGGCAGAACCGCACTGCAAAGCCCGCCGCTGGCAACCGCCCCCGGCATGCCCCACACCACGCTGCTGGCCTCATCCTGCGCGATGACACAGCCGCCCGCCTCGGTAACCGCACGCGACCCCTCAAGGCCGTCATGGCCCATACCGGTCAGAATGACCGTCAGCACCCGGCCGCCATAAGCCGATACCAGGCTGCGTAGCATGGGATCGACCGAAGGACGGCAGAAATTTTCAGGCGGGTTCTGGTTGAGGGCGATCACCTGCCTTCCGCCCTTTTCCGCTACCGTCATATGCCAGTCCCCCGGTGCCACATAAACCTTGCCCGCCTCCACCGGCTCGCCATCCACCGCCTCGTGGCAGTCGGTGCCCAGAATCTTGGCGATATGCTCGGAAAGAATGGCGGTGAAGGTCGCCGGCATGTGCTGGGTGACAAATACCGGCAGCTTCAGCTTGCCGCGCAGGGCACCGAAAACCTCGAACAGGGCCTGGGGCCCCCCCGTCGAACTGCCGATCGCCAGCACCTTCGGCGGCAGAGCGGGAAACTTGCGCAGGGCGATGGCCTGATTGCCATACAGACCCTGGCGCGCCGGCGCGACGGCAGCGGCAGCTTTTCTTGGTGCCCTCAACGGTGCGGAAGCGCCGGAATTCACCTGCAACCGTCGGGCCGCCCCCAGGGCCTTGACCTTTTCCACCAGTTCACGGCGGAAAACATCGGCCTGCTGCAATTCACGCGTGGAACTTGGTTTCGGTACATAATCCGAGGCGCCGGCCTCCAGCGCCCGCAGGCTGATCTCCGCATTGCGCCGGGTCAGGGTCGAAGCCATGACGACTTTCAGCTTCGGATCGATCTCCAGCAATTTCGGCAATGCCGTGATGCCGTCCATTTCCGGCATTTCGATATCGAGAACCACCACATCGGCGGGGGTACGCTGCAATTGACGGATGGCCATCAGGCCGTTACCGGCTGAGGATACAACCTTGATTTCCGGATCCTGTTCGAGCCAGCGGCTGATCAGTCCCCGGATCACCGCGGAATCATCAACGACCAGTACCTTGTACGGATTACTGTTGCGTGGCATGGCACTGTCCGCCTGCTGAGCGTGAATTCCTGACATGTCTTCTCCCGTCCGGCGGTTAGAGCAAGCCGACCTGGGCGAATTTCGCTTCGATGATTTCCCGATCGAAGGGCTTCATGATGTATTCGTTGGCTCCGGCCATCAGGGCTTTCTGGATATGATCCATGTCGTTTTCCGTCGTGCAGAAAACAACCACGGGCCGGTCGCCACCTTCTTCCTGGCGGAGCTTGACCAGAAATTCCAGGCCGTTCATTACCGGCATGTTCCAATCCAGCAACACGGCATCGGGCATGTTTCTCTGGCACGCCTGAAGGGCGTCCTGGCCGTCAACGGCTTCCTCGATCTCGAAATTCAGCTCGCTCAGTATGCGGCGAGCCACCATCCGGATCACCTTGGAATCGTCCACGATCAAACACGATTTCATCTGGTATCTCCAAATCTGCCATATCGTCATTGCCCGGCCGGGCACTTACTTCGCTTACGCCACGGATCGAACATCGCGATAATGGTGGCCGGATCCAATATCGGCGTCATCCCGCCCTACGCCGCCAGAGAATCGTTTCCGGCGAAATCGAGCAGACGTTCCACATCCAGAACAACAAGCAGCTTATCGTCCAAACGGTAGATCCCGTTCGAAACCTCCCGCCAGCGCGGATCCAGGGTTGCCGGACTGCGCTCAAAACGTTCCGCCGACAGGCTCAGCACCTCACCGACACTGTCGATCATCAGGCTGTAGGGTTCCTCGCGGTATTCGACCACCACGCTCATGCCGGACCCGTCTTCCTGCGGCGGCAGATTGAGACGCCGGCGCACATCGATGGCTGTGACGATCCGTCCGCGCAGGTTAAGGGCTCCCGCCACCTCCGGCGGCGCCTTGGGGATGCGGGTGATCGCCTGCGGCCCCAGCACGTCCTGAACCATCAGAACGGGAATACCGAAAAGCTGACCACCGATCGTTACGGTGACAAAGTCGGATGTCGTTCCATCCATTCCAAGAGCACTCATGCTGCACCTCCGCCCATACGCAGGGTCTGATTCAGGGTTGCCAACAGTTCCTCACGGTCGAACTTGGCAACGTAATCGGTAAATCCGGCCTGACGGCCACGGTCGAAGTCCTGCGGTGTCGCATGGCTGGACAGCGCCACAATCGGCGTTGACTGCCAGCGCCCGTCGGCCTTCACGGCCTCGGCGAATTCGAAACCGTTCATACCCGGCATTTCGATATCGCTGATGATCAGATCGAAACCGGCACCGCCTTCGCGAAGCTGCAGGGCATCCGCGGCATTATCCGCCGTCGTCACCTCATATCCGGCCAATTGCAGCAGCGGCGTCAGCATGTTGCGGAAGAACGGGCTGTCATCGACCAGCAGCACCTTAGGGGCAGTCTCGTCAGTGGGCTGAACCGCCGGCGTCTGGGAATTGAACCAATCCGGGAAGGCCTGCGCCAGATAATAGGCGACATCGATCACCTCGGTGGCATGTTCGCCGATCACCGCCGTGCCCAGAATCGCCTGGGTGCCGGTGGAGCGCAGTTCGATATCCAGCTTGTCCTCGACGATATCGACGATTTCATCGACAATCAGCCCCATGGTCCGCTCCTCATCGGAGAAGACAAGGATCGGCTGACGGCCCTCTGTCTTGATCTGATAGGAAGGATCGACCGTCACCAGCGGCATCAGATGGCCGCGATACTGCACCACCAGCTGATTGTTGGCGCGTTCGAACTGCGCCACATCGATTTCCTCAAGCCGCGCGACCAGCGACAAGGGCACCGCCTTGGGTTCCACCGCACCGGCGCGGAAAACCAGCAGGGCGGTCGTGTCGTCGCTGCCGGCACCGCGAACCGCATCGGCATCTTCCTCGGTATCACTCAGGGTCACCTCACCGGTGGAGGCGGCAATGCCGTTCGGATCCAGGATCATCACCACGCTGCCATCGCCCAGAATGGTGTTGCCCGAATAGATCCCGATATTGTTCAGGATCGGGGCCACGGGCTTGACCACGAGTTCCTCGGTATCGAACACCCGGTCGACAACGATGCCGAAGGAATAATTCCCCACCTGGGTCACGATGATGTAATCCTCCGAACTGTCGCTTTCCGGGTCCTTCTCAAGCCCCAGCACCTCATGCAGGTGCACCAGCGGGAGCAGGCGTTCACGCAACCGCAGCACCGGGGTGTTGTTGATGGTTTCGATCTTGTGATCGCTGGCCCGGTCAGAGGTGCGCACCAGCTCGACGACGCTGATCTGCGGCACGGCGAAGCGCTCGCCCGCGCTTTCCACGATCAGGGCCGATACGATGGCCAGCGTCAGCGGGATCTTGATGATGAAGGTCGTGCCTTTGCCGAGCGTCGACGACAGCTCG
>CAYXDL010000127.1:0-6860 GCA_964463775.1 uncultured Hyphomicrobiales bacterium | reverse complement strand
CAAGCAGGAGTAGCAAATGCAAAAACGTTTCAGTCTCGCCCTTGTTGCGGGGATTGCTGGTATCGCCGGGCTTATGACCGGGCTTGCCCGGGCGGCAGAGGTGAATGTCTATTCTTCCCGCCATTACGATACGGACCGGGCCATCTATGAGGCCTTCACGGCGAAAACGGGCGTCAAGGTCAATGTGGTCGAAGGAAAGGCGGGCGCTCGGGGACCGCAGCGGCGCGCGCCTGCT
Source organism: uncultured Hyphomicrobiales bacterium (assembly GCA_964463775.1). Lineage (GTDB taxonomy): Bacteria > Pseudomonadota > Alphaproteobacteria > Minwuiales > Minwuiaceae > JALXAG01. Next base: position 6,625 of record CAYXDL010000127.1, on the reverse strand, counting down.
GCTGGAACGACTGAAGGCCGAAGGCGCCAACAGACCGGCCGACATCCTGCTGACAGCGGATGCCGCCAATCTGTGGCAGGCAGAGAATGAAAAACTGTTCGCTCCTGTTTCCTCCACCCGGTTGGAGCAGGCAATCCCCGCCCATCTGCGCCATCCGGACAATCTGTGGTTCGGCTTTACCACCCGTGCGCGCCTGCTGATGTATAACAATGCCAAGGGGCGTCCTGCGGGGCTGGAACGTTACGAGGATTTGGCCAAGCCGCAATACAAGGGCATGATCTGTGTGCGTTCTTCGCGCAACCCCTATAACCGTTCGCTCGTCGCCTCTCTTCTGGCGGCCAATGGGGAAGAGGCAACCAGGGCCTGGCTGAAAGGCTTTGTCGCCAATTTCGCCCGCAAGCCGCAGGGCAACGATACGGCCCAGATCAAGGCTGTGGCCGCCGGTATTTGCCGCATCGGCATCGCCAACAGCTATTATCTGGCGCGGCTGAAGAAGAGTGACGATCCGGAGCTGGCCGCCGTGGGCAAAGCGGTTGATGCGATCTTCCCCAATCAGAAGGATCGTGGCACTCATATCAATGTCAGCGGTGCCGGGATGCTGAAGACTGCGCGCAACCGGAAGGAAGCCGTAATGTTTCTGGAATTTCTCGCCTCACCCCAAGTGCAGGAAATGCTGGCGGCCGGCAATAACGAATATCCGGTGGTGGCCGGGGTGAAGGTCGATCCGGTAGTCAGGGCGCTTGGTGATTTCAAAGCCGATACGCTGAGCGCTGCCGTACTCGGTGCCAACAACCTGAAGGCATTGACCATGATGGAAGAGGCTGGCTGGAACTGATTACCTTCCTTGCTCTTCCTACCTCCTTAAATGATCCGAACTCGGGCCCGGCAACGGGCCCTTTTTTTGCTTTGCTTACGCGTTCCTGTCCATGGCGCGGCTGAGCAGGATGATGGGGATGATGCCGACTGCGACGATGGTCAGTGCGGCGGTGGAGGCTTCCGCCAGGCGTTCGTCGGATGCCAGGTTGTAGACGCGTACCGCCAGGGTTTCGAAGTTGAACGGACGCAGGATCAGGGTTGCGGGCAGTTCTTTCATGACGTCAACGAAAACGATCAGGGCTGCCGCCAGCAAACTCGGGCGGATGAGCGGCAGATGGATGCGGGTGAGCACCGCGGAGGGCGGGCAGCCAAGCGTGCGGGCAGCGGCATCCATGTTGGGGGTAATCCGGGCAAGGCCGGCGGAGACGGCGCCGAAGGAGACTGCGAGAAACCGCACCAGATAGGCGAACAACAGCATGCCGATGCTGCCGCTGATCAAAAGGCCGGTGGAAATGCCGAAGGTGCTTCGCATGAAGGCGTCGATGGTGTTATCGAATGCGGCCACGGGAATGAAGACGCCAACGGCGATTACAGAACCAGGTATGGCATAGCCAAGCGATGCGGTCCTGTTCGCAACGGCGACAAGGCGCGATCCGCTCAGCCGCTGGCCATAGGCCATAATGATGGCGACAGCAACGGTAAGCGCGGATGCAATGATTGCGACTTGGAAACTGTTGGCCGCCATGGTGCCGTACCAGGAGCTGAAAGCCTTGTCGCCATGGCGGATCGTCAGGCGCAACAGTTCCCCCACGGGCAGAAGAAAACCGAACAATACAGGCAGCAGGCAGGCCAGGCTCGCCAACCACCCCCGCCGGCCCAAATCGCGCAGCCGTGCCGGCTGATGCCGTCGGCTGCTTTCGTAATAGCGCTGGCGTCGGCGCGAATACTGTTCGAGAAACAGCAGCAGGGCGACAAAGCCGAGCAGGAAAGCGGCAAGCTGGATGGCGGCCTGCGGGTCACCACGGGAAAACCATGTGGTGTAGATCGCGGTGGTGAAGGTGCGAACAGCGAAATAATCGACGGTGCCGAAATCGGCCAGGGTTTCCATCATTGCCAGCGACAACCCGGCAACCAGCGCCGGGCGGGCCATCGGCAGGGCGATGCGCCAGAAGGCGCCGAGCGGGGCGAGGCCAAGAACCCGGCTGGCTTCCAGCGCCGCGACGGATTGATTGATAAAGGCGGCACGGGCCATCAGATACACGTAAGGATACAGCGCAAGAGACAGCATGGCGACCGCACCGCCCATGGAACGGATTTCGGGAAACAGGTAATCCCCGGCCCCCTCATAGCCGCCAATACTGCGGATAAGACGCTGAACCGGCCCGGCATAATCCAGCAGCTCCGTATAGACATAGGCGAGGACATAAGCCGGCAGCGCCATTGGCAGCAACAGGCCGATTTCGAGAATGCGGCGGCCGGGAAAGCGATAACCGGCGACCAGCCAGGCGCATCCCGTACCGATAACGGCTGTACATGCAGCCACCCCACCCAGCAGAATCAGGCTGTTGGCGATATATGTGGCAAGAAAGGTACGGGCAAGATGGCGCCATACCTCGGTCGGCGGGGTGAACAGATTCACGGCAATGGCAGCGATGGGCAGAACGACCAGGAAGGCGATGAGGAGGGAGAAAAATACCCAGGGCCCCTGTCTGCGCCTGCCGCCTGTGGAAGGGGTGCCGGTCGTACTGTCCGCCATTGCCTGCGCTTTCTTCTCCTGCCGCCGGCAATGTCTGGCCGGGCAAAACGATAATTCTTCGCGGCTGGCGACTATGCCAAAGCCTCAGGGCTCAGGCAAATGAATCGTCGCAGGATGCCGGCCGGCTCCACGCCTGCCCGCGGCCTTGCGGAAATGACACTTCGCCCAAGTATGGTCCAAGGCCCAAGTATGGTCCAAGGCCCAAGTATGGTCCAAGCTTCGCCCAAGCGTGGCCCTGAACGATGGTGGCGGCCTTCCGGGGTCATCAGGAAGGCGGATTTGGCGTTTCCCCGATCACCATGGATGGTGTTTCCGATCACCATGGGTGGTGCCTGGATGTGCCAAATCCGTGATGCACAGCCTTGAAAAGGCCGGGAGAGGGCGCTTTTGGAAAAAAGCGCCGCTTCACTTCCCCGGTTATTCCAGTTCGACCGTATCGGCCACCGGCCCGCGCTGGCCCTGGGATGAAACAAGCCTGACGCGCTGTTCCTTTTCCAGGGTCGGGATACCGGCGCGTTCCAGCGTGCGGATATGAACGAAAACGTCGGGGCCGCCATTATCCAGCTCGATAAAGCCGAAGCCTTTTTCCGCATTGAAGAATTTGACGCGTCCGCCGACCATCTCGCCGCTCTCGCCCTCGGCCGGGCGGATCTCATGGATAACGGATATGGATGCGCCCTTGGGGCCCTGCACCACTTCGCAGAGGATCTGCGCCCCCTGGGCGATGCCCTTCAGACCGCATCGCTCAAGGACGGAGGCATGCAGAAAGGCATCTCTGCTTCCGGGAAATTCGGCAAAACCGAAACCTTTATCGGCATTGTACCACTTTACCGTTCCTTCAAGACGCTCCCCGCTGGAGGAGTGTTCCTGGCTGGCATCGAAATCGGCAGACATATGGGAAAAAGCTCCGCAATATAACAACAGGCTCAATCACGCGGGCCAAAGGCAGGGCAGGAAGCTGGCAGGACGTACCGGACGGCACCAGAACCATGCCAAAGACTGACATTGTATCATGCCAGTGGCTGACGTTACGGTGCGGCCATCCTGAAACACCCGCCTGACCGGCCTGTGCGGGGCGCGATTAACGGAAGTAATAATGCTCGTTTAAGGGTGGGGGCGTCAAGCGTCTATCGGCAGAGGATTAACCATATTTTCCCGAAAATGCACAGCGGGCACCGGCCGGGGGTAAACGAATGAAAGCGGTTGCGCTTATGTGCCGGCTGTGGCTTTGTTTGCGCGGTTTGTGTCTGCAAGAATGCGATGATCATGGCGCCGCCCCTGCTTACCATCAATGATGTTACCCTTGGTTTCGGCGGAAAACCGCTGTTTCTTGGCATTTCCCTGGCCGTCGGTGCCGGAGAGCGGATCTGCCTGGTCGGGCGGAATGGTTCCGGAAAATCGACCCTGCTGAAGGTTCTGGCCGGTCAGATCGATACCGACAGTGGTGAACGCTACGCGGAGGCGGGCGCGCGCATCGCCTATCTGCCGCAGGAACCGGATCTGTCCGCCTATGAGCGCGTGATCGATTATCTGCACGCCGCCGCCGGGCCCGGCATGCCCGATCATGAGATCGCCCGGTTTCTGGACGCGCTGGATCTGCACGCCGATGACAGGACGGAGGTGCTGTCGGGCGGGCAGAGGCGTCGTGCCGCCATTGCGGCGGTGCTGGCGGGGCAGCCCGATGTGCTGCTGCTGGACGAGCCGACAAATCATCTGGACCTGCCCACGATCGAATGGCTGGAAACCACCCTGGCGCAGTTCCGCGGCGGCATGGTGCTGATCAGCCATGACCGGGCGTTTCTCAATCGTCTGAGCAACCGCACCGTCTGGCTCGACCGGGGGCGGCTGCATCGCCTGAATGAGGGATTCGCCCGATTTGAAGAGTGGTCCTCAGCCCTGCTGGCGGCGGAGGAGGCGGAAAACGCCCGCCGCGACAAGCTGATTGCGCGTGAAAGCATTTGGGCGGTGCAGGGGATCACGGCGCGGCGCAAACGCAATCAGGGACGTTTGCGCAAGCTGCGCGCCCTGCGTGAAAGCCGGCGCGAGCAGATCCGTCGTCCCGGCGCCATCCGCCTGCAGCAGCAGGAGGGAAAGCTGTCGGGGCGGCTGGTGATCGAGGCCGAGCATATATCCAAAGGCTTTGGGGACGGTAAAACGGTCATCCGGGATTTCAGTTTCCGGGCCATGCGTGGCGACAGGATCGGCATTATCGGCCCGAACGGGGCGGGAAAGACAACTCTGGTGCGCATGCTGAGCGGTGAACTGCCGCCCGATGACGGCCGTATCCGCCTCGGCACCAATCTGGTCATCGCCGCGGTCGATCAGATGCGCAGCGCCATCGATCCCGGTCTGACCCTGATGGAAACCCTGACCGGCGGTAAGGGCGATCAGGTGCGCGTCGGCCAGGAAACCCGCCATGTGATCGGTTATCTCGGCGATTTCATGTTCACCCCTGAACAGGCGCGCGCCCGTGTCGCGACACTCTCGGGCGGGGAACGCAACAGGCTGCTGCTGGCCAAGGCGCTGGCCACTCCCTCCAACCTGCTGGTTCTGGATGAGCCGACCAATGATCTGGATATGGAAACCTTGGATCTGTTGCAGGAATTTCTCGCCGATTATGAGGGAACGCTGCTGCTGGTCAGCCATGACCGGGATTTTCTCGACCGGGTGGTGACCTCCACCATCGTTCTCGACGGGCAGGGCGGGGCGCGGGAATATGTGGGTGGTTACAGCGATTATCAGAACGAACTGAAGCGTGCCGGAAAGGACGAGAACCGGCAGGCGGCAAGGAAGAAACGACCCGCCGCGGTGAAAGTGCCGGAGCGCGCATCGCGGGAGGGAGAGGGTCAGTCAAAGGCAAGGCCGACGCGCCTGTCCTATAAGCACAAGCATGCCCTTGAAACCCTGCCGGGCGAGATCGCGGCGCTGGAGGCCGAAATCGCCGGGATGGAGGAACGCTTAGGCGATCCGGCCCTTTATACCGGCAATCCGGATGAATTCACCCGCCTGACCCGGGAACTGGAGGCAGCGCGCGCCGCTCTCGATACCAAGCAGGAACAATGGCTGGAGGCCGAAATCCTGCGCGAGGAAATCGAGGGCGGCTGATCTGCCCGCCTTCAGGCGGGAATATCGGCACCCGTGGCGGCGATGGCGCAGAAACGGTCAGCCAGCGCGGCCAGACTGGCCCGCTGCAGTTCCGCCGCGCTGACGATGCCATGGCCGTTCGGGCCCGGCAGATCGCGGGTGGCGGTGGCCGCGGCGATGACGGTGCTGAACAGGCCATGATCGATGGCGGCGCGAACGGTGGCGCTGACGCACATATGGGTCATGAAACCGCAGACCAGAAGCTGCCGGCGCCCGGTGGCGGCGATTTTCTCAGCCAGATCGGTGCCGGCAAAGGCATTGGGCAGGGTTTTACCAATGACGGTTTCATTGCCTTCGGGGGCGGCGGTATCGATGATGCATCCGCCGCGTTGCGGATCGAAGGCACCGCCAGGCCGGCCCAGATGCTTGATGTGAAACACCGGGCTGTGGTTCCCGCGCGCCGCTTCCAGCAGCCGGGAAATTTCCGCCATGGCGGCTTTGATGCCGGGCAGGATCACGCCACCATCGAGATATTCGCGCTGGCAATCGATCAGCAGCAGGCAGGCATCCTGAAATGAGGCGGGGCGGATATCGGCCCCGGCCATTTCCAGCAGGGTTTTCGGTTTGTGCATGATGGCAATCTCCTCGGCTGGGTGTCGGTTGCCAAGAGATTACCTGCAAAAACGCAGTACAAAAGGGGCGATTATGCAAGATAAATCTGCAATAATGCAGTATGCTTCATCTGGATGACATTCGAATCCTGCTGGCAATCGGCCGCCGGGGCACGCTTTCGGGGGCGGCGCGGGCGCTCGGCATCCATCAGACGACGGTTTCCCGACGGCTCGCGGCGATGGAACGGGCATTGGGCATCCGTCTTTTCGACCGCATCGACAGGCGCCTGCAGCCGACCCGACGGGGTGAGATGCTGCTGGCGCAGGCGGAACGGGTCGAACAGGAGGCCCTGACGCT
>CAYXDL010000126.1:0-7014 GCA_964463775.1 uncultured Hyphomicrobiales bacterium | reverse complement strand
TTATGTCTATACCATCGGCCGCGATGCCAAGGTCGATATGATCGATCTGTGGATGGATCCGCCCCAGGTGGTGGCCGAGGTGAAGGTCGGGTCTGAGGCCCGCTCCGTCGAAACCTCGAAGATGAAGGGCTGGGAGGACAAGTATGCCATCGCCGGTTCCTACTGGCCGCCGCAATATGTGATCATGGACGGCGAAACGCTGGAGCCCAAGAAGATCGTCTCCACCCGTGGCATGACCTATGACACGCAGGAATACCATCCCGAGCCGCGCGTGGCATCGATCGTCGCCTCCCACTACAACCCGGAATTCGTCGTCACCGTCAAGGAAACCGGCCATATCCTCATGGTCAATTATGAGGATATCAAGAACCTGAAGGTAACGGATATCGAAGCCGAACGCTTTCTGCATGACGGCGGGTTCGATTCGACCGGGCGTTACTTCATCGTTGCCGCCAATGCCCGCAACAAGGTCGTGGTCGTCGATACCAAGACTGACAAGCTGGTCGGCATTATCGAGACCGGCGGTGTGAAGCCACATCCGGGACGCGGGGCCAATTTCGTGCATCCGAAATATGGTCCGGTCTGGGCGACCAGCCATCTGGGTGATGAAACGATTTCCCTGATCGGCACCGATCCCAAGGGGCATCCGCAATACGCCTGGAAGGTGGTGCAGAAGCTTGAGGGCCAAGGCGGCGGTGCCCTGTTCGTCAAGACGCATCCCAAATCCAGGCATCTGTATGTGGATACGCCGCTGAATCCGGATGAGGAGACCTCGCAGTCGGTGGCTGTTTTTGATATCGACAAGCTCGATGCCGAGGAGCCCGAATACAAGGTGCTGCCGATCGGTGAATGGTCGGGGCTGAAGGAAGGCGTGCGCCGCGTGGTGCAGGGCGAGTTCAACAAGACCGGCGACGAGATCTGGTTCTCGGTCTGGAACAACAAGGAACAGCAGTCGGCCATCGTCGTGGTTGACGATAAGACCCTGAAACTGAAGGCGGTGATCCGTGACAAGCGGCTGATCACGCCGACGGGCAAGTTCAACGTCTTTAATACGCGAAACGATATCTACTGATTTCGTGGCATTGCCGGGGCGGGCGGGTAACGGCCCGTCCCATCGCCGAACGGGGCGGTTATCGAGGAGACAGGGCGGGAGCAAAGCTATGAGCAAGCAGGGAAAGGTCGTTCTGGTCGGGGCCGGTCCCGGGGATCCGGATCTGCTGACCATCAAGGCGCTGAAGGCGCTGAACGATGCCGATGTCGTGGTCTATGACCGCCTTGTTTCCGCGGAAATACGCGATCTCATCCCCGCGGGCACGGTGCTGATCGGAGCAGGCAAGAGCCCTGGCCGGCACACGATGACTCAGGATGAGATCAACGATCTTCTGATCACCCTGGCCCGGACGGGGCGCAGGGTTGTTCGTCTCAAGGGCGGGGATCCGTTTATCTTCGGCCGTGGCGGGGAAGAGGCTCTGGCACTCGCCCGGGCCGGTATCGATTATGATGTCGTGCCCGGCATTACCTCGGCTCAGGGATGCGCCGCGGCGGCACGGATACCGCTGACCCATCGCGGCACCGCCAGCAGCCTGCGCTTCATCACCGGCCATTGCCGCGAGGGGCGGGAGCTCGATCTCGACTGGCCTTCCCTGACGGGAGAGGATACGACGCTGGTCGTCTATATGGGCCATGCCAGTATGGAACGGATCGCCGCCAATCTCATCGCTCACGGTCTGGCGGCGGATACACCTGCCGCCGCCATCATGTGCGCCACCACCGACCGTGAATGGAAGGTCGCGGCCCCGCTTGCGAATATCGCGGCGGCAGCACGGGAGGCTGGCATGACCTCCCCTGTTCTCTATATCATCGGCCGGGTGGTGGATACGGCCGCGGCTTTGGGATTTCAGGCGGATGAATATGCGCAGGATCACAGCGTTTGTCTTGGTTAGCCTGGTATTGCTTTCCGGCCCTCTTCGGGCTGCCGGCATGTCGCCCGCTCCGGCCCGTCAGCAACAGCTCCTCTATTTGCTGCGTCAGGATTGCGGATCCTGCCATGGCATGACGCTGAAAGGCGGGCTGGGCCCTGCCCTGCTGCCGGAGGATCTGGAAGGGCGCCGGGCGGAGGATCTGGCGGCAAGCATTCTCGATGGCGTGCCCGATACGCCCATGCCGCCCTGGCGGAATGAAATCAGTGAAAAGGAAGCATTGTGGCTGGCCGAACGACTGCTCGAAGGACTGAACAAATGATCGCGGCTTTCAGAAAGATGCTTGCGGTTTTCGCCATCGCGTTGCTGGCTGTCCCCGCTGCTGCCGCTGAATTGCGTGGCACGGGCGATCTGGGGGTCATCATCGAGCGGGCCAGCGGATCGGTTCTGATTGTTGAAACCACGGGGCAGACCGTGCTTGGCCGGGTGACGGGCCTTGGCGATCTCAGCCACGCTTCCGTCGTCTTTTCCCGCGATGAACGCTATGCCTATGTCTTTGGCCGCGATGGCGGGCTGAGCAGGATCGACCTGCTGACCCGCAGGCTGACCGGGCGCATCATCCAGTCCGGCAATGCCATCGGCGGGGCCATTTCCGATGACGGACGGTTGGTTGCCGTATCCAACTATACCCCCGGCGGGGTGCGCATCTTCGATGCCCGTACCCTGGCGCCCGTGGCTGAAATTGCGGCGATCTATGGCCCTGGCGGCCAGCGCTCCAAGGTTGTCGGGCTGGTCGATGCCCCGGGGGGACGGTTCGTGTTCTCCCTGTATGATGGCGGCGAGATCTGGATGGTGGACTGCCGCCTGTGTCTCGATGGCGGCAAGCCGGTACTGACCCGGATCGGCCGGGCCGGAAAACTGCCCTATGACGGGCTGATCACCGGCGACGGGCGCTTTTATATCGCGGGCCTGTTCGGCGAGGATGGTCTGGCCATGGTCGATTTATGGCAGGAAAAGCCGGTTATCCGCCGCATTATGGATGGTTATGGCAGGGGCGAGGCGAAGCTGCCGGTCTACAAGATGCCGCATCTGGAAGGCTGGGCCCTGGCCGATGGCCGCTTCTTCTTTCCCGCTGTCGGCCGGCACGAGGTGCTGGTCGCCGATGCGGACAGTTTCCGCGAGATCGGCCGGGTCAGGGTGCACGGACAGCCGGTCTTTGCCATGGCCCGGCCCGACGGTCGCCAGATCTGGGTCAATTTCGCCCATCCCCTGAACGATACGGTGCAGGTGATCGACGTTCCGAGCCTGAAGGTCATCAGAACCTTCACCCCGGGGCCGGCGGTGCTGCATATGGAGTTCACCCCGCGCGGCGAGCAGGTCTGGATTTCGGTGCGTGATGAGGACCGCGTCGATATCTACGATACCCGGACGCTGAAACGCATCAAATCGCTGCCGGCACGAAAGCCGAGCGGAATCTTTTTCACGGCCCGGGCACACAGGATCGGATTGTGATCATGCGGATCGATGATCGTCAGCGCCATCTGATCAACCGCTATCAGCGCGATTTCCCGCTGACACCGCGCCCTTTTGCCGTGATCGGTGAGGAACTCGGACTGGGCGAGGACGAGACCATTGCCCTTTTCCGCGATTTGCAGGAAAGCGGGGTGATCGGGCGCATTGGCGCGGTGGTGCCGCCGAACCGTGCCGGGGCCAGCACTCTGGCGGCGATGGCGGTACCCGCAGAGAGGCTGGATGAGGTGGCGGCGATCGTTTCGGCCTGTCCCGAGGTCAATCACAACTATGCCCGTGAGCATCGTTTCAATCTGTGGTTTGTGGTCACAGCCGCCACTGCCGCCGATGTCAGCCGGGTGCTGGCGGCGATCCGCCGGCAGACGGGGCTGGAGGTGCTGGACCTGCCGCTTGAGCGTGCCTATCACATCGATCTGGGATTTCCGATATGACCACCATGGATCAGCGCGATCTGGCCATTCTTGCCGCCATTCAGGACGGGCTGCCCCTGGTGGCGCGTCCCTATGCCGGGATCGGCGCCATTCTCGGCATGGAGGAGGCGGAGGTCATCGCCCGTCTGCAAAAAATGCGCAAGGAGGGCACGATCAAGCGCTTCGGCCTGATCGTCCGTCACCGCAGGCTGGGTTATACGGCCAATGCCATGGTTGTCTGGAACATTCCCGATGAACGGGTGGATGAAATCGCCGCCCGCCTGAGCCGGCATGAGCGGATCACCCTGTGTTACCGCCGGCCGCGGCGGCTGCCGGACTGGCCTTACAATCTGTTCTGCATGATTCACGGCCGGAGCCGGGAGGATGTGCATGGTGTCCTCGCCCGCCTGGTGGCGGAGGAAGGACTGGAGCGCATGGAACACGCGGTGCTGTTCTCATGGCGGTGCTTCAAGCAATGTGGCGCCCGCTTCGGCGTATCCGCGGGCGAAAATCCGGCAAACAGGGCGGAGGTGGCATGATGCCGGGGCAGGCACCGGTCATACTGGATGCGGTGGACAGGCGCATCATCAATGCCCTGCAGGGCGGGTTCCCGGTTTCGGAACGTCCCTTTGCGGAAGCGGCCGCATCCCTGGGTCTGACGGAGGAGGTATTGATCGACCGCCTCTGCCGTCTGCGTCAGACGGGCGCGATATCGCGCTTCGGCCCCCTTTACAATGCCGAGAGGCTGGGCGGGGCGGTGACGCTCGCGGCCATGGCCGTGCCAGAGGAGCGGTTTGATGAGGTGGCGGCAACCGTCAATGCCCATGTCGAAGTTGCCCATAACTATGAGCGCGATCACCGGCTGAACATGTGGTTCGTCATCGCCACCGACCGTCCGGCGCGCATCGCGGAGGTGATCGGTGAAATCGAACGTGAAACCGGGCTTGTGGTACATGACATGCCGAAGCAGGAGGAATTTTTCATCGGTTTCAGGGTGGATCTGTCATGACGGTGCCCGATGACATCGACCGCATGATCATCCGGGCGACGGAGGACGGACTCCCCCTGGTGGCGCAGCCCTATCATGCCCTGGCGGAGGATCTGGGGCTGAGCGTGGCGGAGGTGATGGCGCGATTGCGTGCGATGGCGGCACGGGGCATCATCCGCCGGATGGGAATCATTCCCAATCACTACGCGCTGGGGGTTACGGCCAACGGCATGTCGGTCTGGGATGTTGCCGATGAGCATGCCGGGGCGCTGGGGCGGAAAATCGGGGCGCTTGATTTCGTCAGTCATTGTTACCGCCGTCCCCGCCATCCGCCCGACTGGCCCTATAATCTGTTTGCCATGGTCCATGGCCGCAGTCGGGACGAGGTCCGTGCCCGTGTCGGTGAAATCGCCGCCCTGCTCGGCGATGAGTGCCGGGGCCATGATATTCTCTTCAGCAAGCGCATTCTCAAGAAAACCGGGCTGCGCCTCGGCCCAGAAAGGAAAGAGTCATGTTCCGCCTGAGCCAGTTCATGCAGGAGATTGTCGCCTGCGAAAAGGAAGGCATCAGACCCCTGCCGCCGAAGCGCAACCCGCCCGGCCCGGTGGTGATCTGGAATTTGATCCGCCGCTGCAACCTGCTGTGTAAGCATTGCTATGCCATTTCCGGCGATGTCGATTTCCCCGGCGAACTGAGTACCGAAGAGGTCTTCACCGTCATGGAGGACCTGAAACGTTTTCGCGTGCCGGTACTCATTCTTTCCGGTGGGGAGCCGCTGTTGCGCCCGGATATCTTCGATATCTCCCTCCGGGCCAGGAAGATGGGGTTCTATGTCGGCCTTTCCAGCAATGGTGTGCTGATCAACCATGACAATATCGGGGCCATTGCCGAAACCGGCTATGATTATGTCGGCATCAGCCTTGATGGTACCGGCGCCGTGCATGATGCCTTCCGCGGCATGGAGGGGGCTTATGATGCCTCGCTGAACGGGATCCGTCTGTGCCGTGACGCCGGCATCCGCGTCGGTATCCGCTTCACCATGACCATGGACAATCACAAGGAACTGCCGAAGCTGCTGGCGCTGATGGAGGCGGAGGAGATCGACAAGTTCTATTTCTCTCACCTTGTCTATGCCGGGCGCGGCAACAAGAATCGCGGCGATGATGCGGCGCTGAGCATCACCCGAGAGGCCATGGATCTGCTGTTCGAGACGGCATGGGACAATGCCTGCCGGGGCACGGGGCGGGAATTCGTCACCGGAAACAACGATGCCGACGGGGTGTATCTGCTGTTCTGGGTGCAGCGGCGTTTTCCGCATCTGGCCGATCACATGCGCGCCCTGCTGGCCCGCTGGGGGGGCAATCAGACCGGTATCAATATCGCCAATATCGACAATCTCGGCAATGTTCATCCCGATACCATGTGGTGGGATTACACCATTGGCAATGTGCGCGAACGCCCGTTTTCGGAAATCTGGCCCGATACCTCCGATCCGCTGATGGCGGGGCTGAAGCGCCGGCCGCGGCAGATCAAGGGCCGCTGCGGTGCCTGTGCCTATTTTGACATCTGTGGCGGCAATACCCGTGTGCGGGCGATGAAGCTGAGCGGTGATCCCTGGGCCGAGGATCCGGCCTGTTATCTGTCGGATGCGGAAATCGGCCTCGATTCCCCGGCCGAACGCCTGACCGTCACCCCGTTTCGCGGAGCGCGCCATGACCCCGAAGCCATCATTCGCTGAAGTGCTGCTTGTCCTCGCCGTACTGATGTTTTCCTGGCCCTCGCAGGCGGCGGAGGATGCGCGGGCCCTGTACAAGGCCAATTGCGCCCGCTGCCATGGCGCGGACCGGCTGGGAGCGATCGGCCCGGCGCTGCTGCCGGAGAATCTGCGTCGCCTGCGCCGTGACGCGGCGGCGAAGGTGGTTGCCAATGGCGCCGTGGCAACCCAGATGCCGGCATTCGGCGATGTGTTATCCGCCGATCAGATCGCCGCTCTGGTCGGTCTGATCTACACGCCACCCGCCGTTGCACCGGTCTGGGGCCGGGCGGAGATCGAGGCCAGCCGCATTCTTTATTCCGGCATTCCCGAAACCGACAAGCCATTGTTCGGTGCCGATCCGCTGAACCTGTTCGTGGTGGTGGAAACCGGCGACCATCATGTCAGCATTCT
>CAYXDL010000125.1:0-7027 GCA_964463775.1 uncultured Hyphomicrobiales bacterium | reverse complement strand
TCGCCTGATTGGATGCGGCGCTTTTTTCCTGCGGCCTTCCTGCTTCTCCGCGCCCGGTGACGGGCAAGGAAGCGCAGGGTTGCGACATAGCCGACCCAGGCACTGAACAGCGACCAGGGGATGGACCCGATCAGCATCGACAATCCCCAGCCCTCGATCAGCCCCATGGTGTAGTGCCAGACCATTTCAAGCCATGGCAGATCATGGTCGATCGCGGCATTGAACTGTTCGGAGAAAGCTGAAAAACCAGTCAGGTCGTCAGGATGGCCGCGCAGGATCTGCCCGGTCAGGAAAAACAGATAATAGATCGGGACGGCTGTAAAGACATTGGTCAGCCATGTCCAGGCCATGCCGACGATGACATTGAAGTTCAGTGACGGGAATTTACGGGCCACCAACCAGATGGCGGTGACGATCAGCATCTGAATGCCGATTGTCGGCGTCATGGCGACGGCAAGGCCGACGGCAACGCCACGGGCCGTGTAATGGGGATCATGGTGGCCGCGCATGATCGGCACGATCAGACGGTATTTGACCGTCCGCATCATGCCCGCCCAGGCCTGGCGGAGCGCAGAGGGAGGGCGTGTTTCTGAATGATTGATGCTGTGCTGTGCCATCGGCCGCTTTGACTGTTGAGGTGATATCTTCTTTACGTGCTGGGCCGCAGCCGTGCAAGGCGGAATCTTGACCAATCCGCGATCCCTGCTACAGTGAGGCTCATGTTCACTCATCTGTATATCGGCATTTCAGGGCGAATTACGGGCCCGGTCCCCATCCGGGGCCGGGAATAGATCCGTCTTTCCGTTTTCTCAGCCGATGATACAGGTGTGTTATGAACAATCCCTTGCACGGGGATTCATCCCGTCTTTCTGACGATAGCGTTCTTTCCGAAAATCCTTCTTGTTCCCGTGACTCTTTTCAGGCGAGGGATCCCGCCATCCCTTCGGTGGTTGATGGCGCAGGGGAGGGACACCCGCCGCAGCCCCTGCCCGCTGCCGGTGTTATTGATGTGCAGACCGCCTGCGGGCAGGCGGGGTCGGCGTCATCACTGGCCCGTTTCCGCATCACGGCGGAAATAGAAACCTCCGTACTGCCGCGGCTTCTGAACCAGTTTGCCCTGCGCGGACTGATCCCGGCCGATCTGCGTGCCTGGATTGCCGATGACAGGCTGCATGTCGATCTTTCGGTTGCCGGATTGTCCGGGCGCGAATGCGATCATCTGGTGCAGCGGCTGGGGGTGCTGGTGCCGGTCTGCTCAGTCGATGGGGGCATTGCGGCGCCCTGAACTGTTGTGGCAGCCCTGAATGCCGGGGCTTTTCCGTTCAGAACAGGCTGAGCTGGCGCTCGCCCTTCGGCGATGGCGGTGGGCGGAACAGATCCGTGCGCAGGGCCGGTGGTGTCCGCTCAAGGCCCAGGCGCCGCGCCTGCCGGGAAAAGCGCCGGGCAATGAGGTCGGCAAAAACGCCGTGCCCGCGCAGACGGTGAAAGAAGCGCGAATCATACAATGCCCCCTGGCGGCAGGCGCG
This sequence comes from uncultured Hyphomicrobiales bacterium, assembly GCA_964463775.1. GTDB lineage: Bacteria > Pseudomonadota > Alphaproteobacteria > Minwuiales > Minwuiaceae > JALXAG01. The sequence goes on along the minus strand of CAYXDL010000125.1, from coordinate 5,501 downwards.
GATCTGATTTTCGATCCTTTGCGCCCGGTCCGGGAAATGGGTCCGCAGCCATTGGCGGAACAGGTCTTTCACCTCATGCGGCAGACGCAGCAACACCCACAGGGCGGCGATGGCGCCGTTTTCCGCAACCTGTTCCAGAATGGCCTCTATTTCCTCGTCATTCAGGGCCGGGATGACCGGGGCCATCATTGCCATTACCGGAATGCCGGCGTCAGCAAGACCGGCAATGGCGCCAAGGCGGCGCTGCGGCGCGCTGGCGCGCGGTTCCATCAGCCGCGACAGGCGATGATCGAGGCTGGTGACGGAGACGGCGACGCGTACCAGCCCGCGCCGGGCCATGGAGGAGAGGATGTCCTTGTCGCGCAGGATGAGATCCGATTTGGTGACAATGGCCAGGGGGTGGTTGCATTCATCGAGCACACGCAACAGCCCGCGCATGATTTTCAGGCGCCGTTCCGCCGGTTGATAGGCATCGGTATTGGTGCCGATGGCAATTGGCCGACACACATAGTTTCTTTTTGACAGTTCCCGGCGCAGAAGCGCCGGGGTATCGGGCTTGAAAAACAGCTCGGTTTCGAAATCCAGCCCCGGCGACAGCCCCAGATAGGCATGGGTGGGGCGGGCGAAGCAATAGATGCAGCCGTGCTCGCAGCCCCGGTAAGGGTTAATCGAACGGTCGAAGGGAATGTCGGGTGACCGGTTGAAGGCCAGCACCCGGCGTGAGGCATCGCGATGCAGGCGGGTGGCGATGCGTTCTCCCTCCGCGTCATTGCCTGAATTGCTGTTCCAGCCGTCATCCGTATCCGCGATACGCCGTTCATGTTCGTAACGACCGCTTTCATTGCTCAGGGCGCCCCGGCCGCGCCTGCCGCCGGGCTGGTTCGGCCGTCCGTGCCGGATGCTCCGTCTGATCGCCATGCTGTCCTCCCGAAAAAGAACAAAACAAGAACATATATCAGGTGGCGAAAGCGGGCAAATATAAGTTCTCCGTCAGGTCCGAAGAAGACCTGTCCGGATGCAACGGATAACCACTGTTGAAACGCTGCTCCCGTTTTGTTGTTCATTCGGACATGGCAAAAGGGACGCGAAAGCGGGTATCAAGGGGATATCATGGCCATGGCAGAGCAGAAATCCGAAGGAAACAGGCGGCCCGGCATGCTGAGCATCGTCATCCCCACCCTGAATGCGGCCGGCTCGCTGCCCGCCTGTCTCGATCATTTGCGGAGGGAACGGCCCGGGGCTGTGGAAATCATCATCGCCGATGGCGGTTCCGGGGACGGAACGGCGGAACTCGCCCGTGAATCGGGCTGCCGGGTGGTCATGGCCGCGCGGGGACGCGGCTGCCAGCTTCGCGCCGGCGCCGGGGCGGCCCGGGGGCAATGGCTGCTGTTTCTGCATGCCGATACCTGGCTTGCGCAGGGATGGTCGGCGGTGGTAGCGGATTTCATGCGCTCCCCGGCCCCGGTGCGGGCCGCCGTGTTCCGGCTGCGCTTTCGTGGCTGCGGCGCCTCGCTTCGTCTGATCGAGGCCGGCGCCCGCCTGCGCCACCGTCTGTTCGGCCTGGCCTGGGGTGATCAGGGCTTGCTGATCCACCGCGATCTTTATGAAGAGACAGGCGGTTTTCCCCCGATTCCGATCATGGAGGATGTGGCCCTGATGCGCAGGCTTGCCCATCCGCCGGTAATGCTGCCCCATGAGGCCCTGACATCGCCGGAACGTTATCTGCGTGATGGTGCCCTGCGCCGCGTGATGCGAAACGCCCTGTGCCTGTCGCTCTATTATGCCGGGATGCGGCCGGAGCGGATCGCCAGGCTTTATACGGGTGGAAAATGAGACAGATACTGATCGTCATGGCCAAGGCCCCGCGCTTTGGCCGCGTCAAGACACGGCTGGCCGCCGGTGTGGGGCCGCTGGAGGCCTGGCGGTTTTACCGCAACAGCCTGAACGCCCTTCTGTGCCGGCTGGGGCGTGATCGCCGCTGGCAACTGATACTGGCTGTCACCCCTGACGATTTTTCCGGGGGGCGTGCCTTCTGGCCGCGACATGGCGCGCGCAGGGCACAGGGACGGGGGGATCTTGGTCAGCGCATGCGCAATGCGCTGCTGGCAGCCGGGCGTTCCGGCGACCGGGTGGTGCTGATCGGTGGCGACATCCCGGGTGTGGAGGCCGGGCATATCGACAATGCCTTCCGGGCGCTGGCGCGGCGTTCCATGGTGGTCGGCCCGGCGGGAGATGGCGGTTTCTGGCTGATCGGCATCCGCCGGGAAGGCAAAGGCCCGGGCGATGGCGGACTTGCCGGTGCCTTTGACGGCATCCGCTGGTCGCAGCCTGATGTACTGCAGCGCCTGCTGGAAAATACACGTCATCGCCCGCCGGTTCTGACCGACTGTCTGCAGGATGTCGATGAGGTGGCGGATCTGTGGTACGTCCGGGAAAACGGGCTTTATCCCCGTCCCTGCTCGTGCTCGCGCAGGCGCGGCAGCAATTCGACAAAATTGCAGGGGCGCAGCCGGATATCGAGCTGATCGCGCAGAATGCCATCCCAGCCGTCGCGGCAGGCACCCGGGGAGCCGGGCAGGGCGAACAGATACGTACCCCTGGCGACGCCGCCACAGCAGCGCGACTGCAGGGTGGATGTACCGATTTTCTGATAGGAGAGCATGCGGAAAAGCTCACCGAAGCCCGGGATTTCCTTCTCCCACACCCGGGCAAAGGCCTCGGGCGTGACATCGCGCCCGGTCACGCCGGTGCCGCCGGTGGAAATCACCACCTCGATTTGCGGATCGTCGATCCAGGCCTTGAGCTGGGCGCAGATGGCATCGATCTCGTCACGGACGATAGCGCGTCCGGCAAGATTGTGCCCGGCCCCGGTAATGCGTTCGATCAGGGCTTTCCCCGATTTGTCCGTTTCCTCCGTTCTGGTGTCGGAGACGGTCATGACCGCGATATTGACGGGAATGAATTCGCGTGTTTCGTCGATTCTGCTCATTTGCGGGCCTGTTGTTTCTGCGTTGCGCTGAAGGGTGGTGCCAGATCGATGTCGCCGTCAAGGCTTATGTAACGCGGCCATCGCCCCGTCGCCAGATCATCGAGCGTCGGTGCCGCCTGCCCCAGCCTTTGCCGGTACATCCACAAATTGGCCAGAATCCGTTCGACGAAGGCGCGCGTCTCCTGCGAGGGCATGACCTCGATCAGCAGCAGCGGATCATCCGTACGGGCCTGGCGGATCCATTTTTTCAGGTTCCCCGGTCCGGCATTGTAGGCAATGGCCAGTTTCAGGACATTGCCGCGGATCAGCGGATCCTCCAGCAGTATTTTCAGATAACGCTGACCCAGGGCCAGATTGTATTCGGGCTGGTACAGCCGCTGTTTCGTCGGCCGCCCGAGGCGGCTGCCGCTGGCGGCAAAACGGGCGGTGGCAGGCATGACCTGCATCAGCCCCCGGGCGCCGGAGCCGCTTTTGGCGCGGGTGTTGAAACGCGATTCCTGTCGGACGAAGGCAAACAGCAGCGCCCGGTCGAGAAGATAGCCATGCTGCGGCCGCCAGCCCGGTACCGGATAGGCGGCCAGTTCATAGCCGCTTTCCTCGCGTTGGGCCAGGGTCTCGCCGATGCGCAGGGTCAGGGAGGGGGTATTGAGTGCGGCGGCAATGGCGAAGAGGGATTTCATCGATCCGCGCATGCGTCCGCCCAGCAGACGCAGCTCCCTGTCCGCCCGCTGCGGTTGCCCCGCCTGGGCCAGGGCAATGGCGCGGCGTGCCTCGGGCCGGGCGAGCAGGCGGCGCATTTCCGCCGGATTGCCCTGCGGCAGTCTCCAGGACATGCGGCTGCGCCCTTCGACGAGACGGGCGGCGAGAATGCCATAGAATGTACCGGTCTGCGCGGCGGCAAGCCTCAGCATGTCTTCGGCCTCGGCGAAGCGCCGGGCGCGCATCAGGGCCCGTGCCGCCCAGAAGGCACCGCCCGCCGCCTCCCAGCGCCCCGAGGCGCGTGAGCGGGCGACCCGGCTGAAATGCAAGGCGGCAGTCTCATAGCGTTCCAGCCGCCAGGCGGCCAGCCCGGCCCACCAATCGGCATTGATCGTATAGCTGCCCGAGCGTTTGGCGGCGCGTGCGGCAAGGTCATAGGCCTTCTGAAAGCGCCCTGCGCGCAGCCAGGCCCCGGCGATCTTGGCACGCTGGATATCGTATTCGACCGGGTCGAACAGCTTCTGCATTTCACGGTATCCCAGCAGGGCGGTGGCCTTGCTCAGCTGACCGCGCCGCAGACGTTTGGCGATAATGCGCTTGTAATAGCGGACCTTGCCGCGGGTGATGCGGTCGCGATATCTGCGTGGCCGGTAGGCGGGCGGGCCGTTATCGGCGCGCGTCAGCACCAGATTTCCGGCAGGAACCGGCGGAGTCGGGGCCTTCCATCCCTTGAGATGGCGCTTGCGGGCCAGCCGGTAAATGCGCCGTGCCTCGGGGTGATCGGCATAGCGTTTCAGCCACATATGCAGTTCACGGTAGCTGGCGCGGTAGCGGGTGGGATGCAGATAGCGCTGGGCCAGAACATGACCCATCAGCAGCCGGTTTTCCAGGGTTCTGATCAGCTTGTCGGCACTCTTCCACCTTCCTTCTTCCTGCAGGGCGAAGATCTGCCGGTAGATGCCGGCATCCCGCTCGCTCAGCACCGGGCGGATCAGGCCGCCCGTATCCGGTAGGGCCTGCTGTGTTTCACGGTCCGCGGCCATGGTGCTGACGGGCAGAAGCAGGGTCAGCAGCAGAAGACAGCAGGACAAGGCGAGGTGGCCGGCGGCTGATTTCAGGAATAATGTCCGCAACGATTCGAAATCCCGCAAGGTGATGACCGGAAAGGAGCAATTTCGTTTCCTGTGTAGGGAAACCGGGGCAAAAGGTCAATGGCGCGGCGCTTGTTCCCGGGGATGCGGCGGATGCCAAGGCATCGCGGGTGTACCGTCTATTCCTGTTCCAGCCTTTCCTGAATTTTCAGCAGATCCTCCCAGGCGCGACGCTTCTGCTCGGGCTGGCGCAGCAGAAAGGCCGGATGGAAGCTGGCCAGGGCGGGGATGTTTTCGCCGGCGGCGGTGTAGCCGAACCAGCGTCCGCGCAGCCGGGTGATGCCTTCGGGCCGTTCCAGCAGGGTGCCGGTGGCAACCCCGCCGGTGAGAAACAGCACCCGCGGGCGGATCAGTTCGATATGCCGTTTCAGAAACGGCAGGCAGATGGTGATTTCCGCCGGTGTCGGTTTGCGGTTCCCCGGCGGGCGCCAGGGCAGGACGTTGGTGATATAGGTGTTGGTGCGGTCACGGCCGATGGCGGCCAGCATGCGGTCGAGCAGTTGGCCGGATTCCCCGACGAAGGGTTTGCCCTGGCGGTCTTCCTCGCGTCCGGGGGCCTCGCCGACGATCATCAGCGGTGCATCGGGGTTGCCGTCGGCGAAGACGGTATGGGTTGCCGTGGCCTTCAGGGCACATTGGTCGAAGGATTCGATGGCCGCCTT
>CAYXDL010000124.1:0-7107 GCA_964463775.1 uncultured Hyphomicrobiales bacterium | reverse complement strand
TCTTTCGACGGATCGCCTCCAGATCATGTCTTCCGTCGCACAGGGTGAGGATATCGGCGGCGCGTTCCGGCAGGTCCAGCATGGTGACGGCACCGTCGAAATCCACCTTCAGTTCCCCCTTGCCCGCCAGCGCCCGTGCCAGCGCGGCCGCGGACTGACCCCTGATCACCGGTACCATGCCGGGCCCCGGGCGGGCACAGGCATCGGCGGCGCGATCCGAAGCCACCAGATAGAAAACATGGGTCTTGAGGGTGCCGCAGAGATTTTCAGCCAGCGCCGCCCGCTCCATGAAGGAAAGATCACGGCAGCGGCGGATCAGAACCTCATCATCCAGATAGGTTTCCGGTTCATAGCGGATGGGTTCGATAAAGCCGGTCACGGCCAGGGCACAGGCACCGACCAGCGCGCCGACCTCACCGACACGATAGGCGCGGTCGCGGCTGTGCAGCAGCAGATCATAGAGGGCGGCATCGTCATCGAGCAGATGATCCCCCAACAGGGGATTGCGCCGGAACCAGTTGCTGCGCGGCAGATCGTCGAGCAGGCGGCGCGCCAGCGCGATACGCGCCTGCAAATCCCCTTCATGATCCAGCAGGCGCAGACTTTCCTGCAGAGGATAGACCCCGGTCCGGCCCAGCGCGCCGTAAAGCATGATCCCCATGCCGCCGTCATCGTTCATCACGGCCCGGAGCGCCGCCAGCCCGGCGGCCGGATCCTCCAGATGATGCAGCACGCCGCAACAATCGATGTAATCATAGGGTCCGGGGGCAATATCGCCGATATCGAGCAGCGACCCCCGGTAAAAGACGATATTGTCAAGCCCGCGGATCCGCGCCCGCTCCTCGGCAATGCGCCGCGATGTTTCCGACATGTCGATATAGACGACCTGCCCGCCCTTGCCGCGATCGGCCAGTTGCTGGGCCAGCATGATCGCCGCATCTCCCGTGCCACCACCTGCGACCAGAGCCCGGAAAGGGGCGGAAAAATCGCGTTTTCCGGCAAAGACGTAATGATTGATTTCATCAATATGGCTGGGCGAACCGGTAATCAGCCGCTTGCGTTCATCGGCCGGATCACGGGGCGGATAGGGGTAGGCTTCATATTGATCGCGCACGAGGGCATCGCGTTCACCACTACCGCTCATCGCCTCATCCTTCCTGCCGCGGCAGCACCAGAACCTTGCCCGTGGCCTTGCGGGCCTTCAGCGCTTTCATCGCCTCCCCGGCCCGGGAAAGGGGAAAGCGCATGGAAATATGGGGGTTCAGCGAACCATCAGCACACCACTCAAGCAATGTCGTGAAATTGGCGCGGTTTTTCTCCGGCTCGCGTTCGGCAAAGGCGCCCCAATGCACACCCACCACCGAATAGCCCTTGACCAGTGCATGGTTGACCGGCAGTTCGGGAATCCGCCCCGAGGCGAAGCCGATCGCCAGCAGCCGCCCGGCCCAGGCGATACAGCGGCGCGACAGATCGAAAACATCGCCGCCGACCGGATCATAGATGACGTCGGCGCCCCGGCCCCCGGTCAGCTCCAGCACCCGGTCACGGAAATTTTCTGTTGAATAGTTGATCACGTGATCCGCGCCATGCCGGCGGACGATGTCCATTTTCTCATCCGCGCCGACGGTGCCGATCACCGTGGCGCCAAGTTTCCTGCCCAGTTCCACCGCCGTCAGGCCGACACCGCCAGAAGCCCCGTGCACCAGCAGGGTTTCACCGCTTTTCAGCCCCGCCCGGTCAACCAGGGCATGGTAGGAGGTGCCATATGTGATCGGAAAGCCGCCTGCCTGTTCGAAAGACACGCCATCAGGCAGCCGGAAGACCGACTGAGCCTCCGCCAGAGCTTCCTCGGCATAACCGCCAGTCTGTACCGTCGCCATGACCCGGTCGCCGGGGGCGACATGGCTGACGCCGGCGCCGGTTTCCAGCACTGTGCCGGCGACCTCATGGCCGGGGGTGAAGGGCAGTTCCGGCCTGACCTGATATTTTCCGGCAATGATCAGCAGATCGGGGAAATTGACCCCCGCCGCCTCGACCGCGATGCGCACCTGTCCCGGCCCCGGAACCGGTTCCGGCAGATCCCGCATCACCAGATCATCCGGACCGCCGAGCTTTTCTATACGAATGGCTTTCATGATTCCGCTTTCCCCTCGCTTTCCGTTATGTCTGCCGATTTTACCGGGCGGATCTCACCGGTCACGATATCGCGGCAATTGCGCAGTTTTTCGGGCAGGAAATCCCGCAGCGCCGCGCGCAGGCCATCATCCATCAGTTCCAGTGACTCCATGATGGCGATGACCGCGACATTGGCTGCCCGCGCAGCCCCGTCGCGCACCTTCAGCACCAGGCCGAGACGGCGTTCGGGAACGGCAAGGGTATAGACCCCCTCCGCCCCGGTCTTGGCCAGAATGCGCCCGCGCGAGGCTTCGACAATTGCCGTACACAGCCGGTTGCTGCCCGCGATCATGAAGGGTTCGGCCGCCGTTGCCCTGGCAAGGCGACCGCAGGCAGCGGCCAGCGGTGCATCCAGCCCCGCCATTGCCTGCCCGTCATTTGCGCCAGCGGCGGCAAAACGGGCAAAGGCCAGAGCAATATTCTTCATCGGCAGAACCGGGTTGGGTGCCGAGCAGCCATCCACCCCGTAAGGGGCCTTCAGCAGATCGACATCGGCAATGGCGGAAATGGTGGTGAAGATCTCCTGCTGGACCGGATGGCCGATACCGACATAGCCGTGATGATCCCAGCCTCTGTGGCGGGCCAGGGTCAGCATGCCCGCATGCTTACCTGAACAGTTGTTGAAGGCATTGTCGGGAACCCCGCCCGCCGCTGCCAGGGCGCGCCCCATATCCGGATCACGGGGCCAATGCGCCCCGCATTCCAGATCCGCCACCGTCAGGTCAAGACGGGCCAGCCAGCGGCGGACCGTATCCACATGGGCCGGCTCGCTGCTGTGGCTGGCGCAGGCAAGGGCCAGATGCGCATCCCCCAGCCCGAAGGCATCAGCGGCGCCCGAGGCAACCAAAGGCAGGGCCTGCAGGCATTTGATCGCCGAACGGGGAAAGATCGCCCGCTCCGCATCGCCCCAGCAGGCCATGACGGCGCCTGTGGCATCCACGGCCACCGCATCCACCAGATGGCGGCTTTCGCTCACCTCATTGCGGGTCGCCTCGATGATCAGCGGCGGTTCGTGACGTGCCGCGGCCTTGTTCGCAATTGTCATTTGCCCCATCTCGTGTTTATTGTCGCCCGGTCCGGATATGGAGCCAGAAAAGAGATTGTGGAGATGCGTGGATATTTCGGCATCGGTGTAGAAGGTTTAAGCAAACCCGGCAATGCGGGCAACCTGTTTCGCACAGCCCATGCCTTCGGGGCCAGTTTCGTTTTCACCCTGGCCGCCACCTATTCGGTGCGTCAGGCCCGTTCGGACACCTCCGTCGCGCCGCGCTCCATCCCCTGGTACGATTACGAGGATGTGGAGGATTTCTCCCTGCCCCGGGGCTGCCGCCTCGTGGGTGTCGAATTGCTGGATGAGGCCGTCGACCTGCCGCGCTTCTGTCATCCACTGAACGCGGCTTACATTCTGGGGCCGGAACGATCCTCCCTGTCAGCGGAAATCACCGCCCGCTGCGATCACATCATCCGCATTCCGACCCGTTTCTGCCTCAATGTCGCCACGGCCGGCGCCGTGATCATGTATGACCGCCTGATCGCGCTCGGCAAATTCGGCGAACGGGCCACCAGTGTGATGAACAAGACCCTGCCGCCCCGCCCCGAACATGTGCATGGCGGGCCGAAAATCCGCAAAAAAGACTGACCCTGACCACAATAGTATTGTTACTGATGTCGCGGCGATGAGGCGTGATCTTCTTCTGCCGCAAGGTTTTCCAGCAGCGCCTCCTTCATGGCGAAGGGCAGGGCGTTCCAGTGCACATCCATGATCGCACCCTGAAGGGCATAGAGCATCACCCGGCTGACCCGACGGGGCGCGGTGGCCTTCAGCCGCCGGAATACGGCAACGGCACCCGCCCGGCGCAGGGCACCGAGATCCTCATAGCCGGCCGCGCGAAGCAAAGCCGCGGATTTGGGACCGAGATTGCGCAGTTTTTCCACCGGCAGGGATGAGGGGCGCAGATCCTCCGCCAGGATCATATCATCAGCCTTATCCGTTATGTTTTCCATGACACCACCCTCACGGCCCGTCGTGAAAGGCCGCCATTTCCTTGCGCAGGCGGTTCAGTGCCAGGCGGATGCGGGATTTGACGGTACCCAGCGGCAAATTTCGGACAGCGGCAATATCACGGTGGGTGCGGCCGTCAAAAAAGGCCAGAGCGATCAGCTCCGCCTGTTCGGCCGGAAGCCGGGCAACAGCCTGTCGCAGATGTTCGGCGCTCTGAACCATTTCATAGGCTTCGTCCTGGCGGCGTTCCGCCACCGGCTGCAGGGATGGATCCTCCGGATCGGGAAAGGGGTAGCGCAGCCGGCGCAGACTGTCGATGCGGCGGTTGCGGGCAATGGTGAACAGCCAGGTGGCGACAGAGGATTTTTGCGGATCGAAGGTATGGGCCTTGCGCCAGACCAGCAGCAGGGATTCCTGCACCAGTTCCTCGGCCGTGCCGTCATCGGCACCGAGACGCATCAGATAACCCTTGATGCGTGGCGCGAAATAATCGAACAGGCGGGCGAAAGCCTCGCGGTCACGCGTCTCCGCCACCGCGCGCAGCAATGCCGCCTGCGCCCCCCTGTCAAGTTTTTCCATCCGCTACCACCCCGTTGGCGGCCCGTCTGCCGGCCCGTTAACGCCATCTTGCGCCACCTTGCGCCGCCTTGGCCCACCTTAGCGCCACGTGACCGCACCGCCATTATGGCGTTTGTGAACCGGCCACCCGCATCCCCCGTAAAATCCATATGTTCATTATCGGCTATTTTGCGTCAAGAATTACCTTATTGCGAGAACAACATGATTCTGCCTCTTTTTTGCCCCGTTACCCTTCAAGGTTATTTGCGCTATCTGATATCCGGTACGGAAAAGGACCTGCGGCCGTTTCCGGCATCCGGCACCGGCGCGCATTCCGGAACCCGCCATGCCGGGTCTGGAAAACGAAGGGATTTACGTATAAGGTGTTGCTCATGAAGAAATCGGTTACTTTCATCGCCGCCGCCGTTGTCGCCGGCGGCTTCGTCTTCGGGATGGGCGCTCTTTCCGGGGGAACGGGCACGGCCCTTGCCCAGTCCTCACCGAAACTCATCGGCAGCTTCAGGGACTGGGAGGCCTTCACCTTCACGGAAAAGGGCAGGAAGATCTGTTATATGGTCAGTGCCCCGAAATCCTCGCAGCCCAAAAACGTCAAGCGCGGCGATATCTATTTCATGGTCACCCACCGCCCGGCAGAGAAGGTTCGCGATGAAATCAGCGTCTATGCCGGCTATCCCTACCGCAAGGGCGTAAATGCCACCGCCAGGATCGGCGGGGCCAGTTTCGAACTGATCACTCAGGGCGAAAACGCCTGGACGCCCGATGTCGCCACTGACAAGCGGATGGTCCGTGCGATGATCAAGGGCAAGTCGATGATCGTGCGCGGCATTTCCCAGCGGGGAACCACCACCACGGACCGCTATTCCCTTCTGGGCTTCACGGCAGCGCACAAAGCCATTGACAAGGCGTGCAAGCGCTGAGCATAAGTCCCCGGCGTGCATACAGCAGGATATGGCAATGACACTGGTGCCGGAATACAGGACCGCCGGCCGCCCCGGCGCCGCAAACGGCGATGAGGGCGGGCCTGAAGGCGGCCTGGCCGCGAACAATCTGATCGGCATGGACCGTGAGCAACTGGCCGCCGCCGCCCTGGCAGCGGGCGAGCAGCCACGCCAGGCCCGCTTGCGCGGACGGCAGCTTTTTCACTGGCTCTATCACCGCGGTGCCACCAGCTTCGGGGAAATGACCACCATTTCCAAGGATCTGCGCGCCCGTCTCGGAGAAAAATTCATCCTCGAACGCCCGGGCACCAGCGCCTGTCTGCAATCGAAGGACGGAACGCGCAAATGGCTGCTGCGCTTTGCCGACGGGCAGGAGGCCGAAGCCGTCCACATCCCCGAGGAGGATCGCGGCGCCTTGTGCATCTCCTCACAGGTCGGCTGCACGCTGACCTGTTCCTTCTGCCATACGGGCACGCAAAGGCTGGTGCGCAACCTGACGGCGGCGGAGATCGTCGCCCAGATCATGGTTGCCCGCGATACTATCGGCGAATGGCCGACGCCCAAGGACCATCGCATGATCTCCAATATCGTGCTGATGGGTATGGGCGAACCGTTGCTCAATTACGACAATGTCCGCCGCGCCCTGACCATCATCATGGATGCGGAAGGGATCGCCATCTCCAAACGGCGCATCACCCTGTCGACATCGGGGGTGGTGCCGAAGATTGAGCAATGCGGCCGCGAGCTGGGCGTCAATCTGGCCATATCCCTGCATGCGGTGCATGACGAGCTGCGCGATATTCTGGTGCCGATCAACAAACGCTACCCGATCAGCGAATTGCTGCAGGCCTGCCGCGATTATCCCGCCAGCAACAATGCCCGGCGCATCACCTTCGAATATGTGATGCTGCGCGATGTCAATGACAGCACCGCCGATGCCCGCGAACTGGTCCGCCTGCTGCGCGGCATTCCGGCCAAGGTCAATCTGATCCCCTTCAACCCCTGGCCCGGCGCGCCTTATGAATGCTCCACGGCCAAGGCAATCAACCGCTTCGCCGCCATCGTCAACGATGCCGGTTATTCCTCACCGGTCAGGGTACCGCGCGGACGCGACATCATGGCCGCCTGCGGGCAGCTGAAATCGGCCAGCGTCAAGGCCCGCCGCGCCACATCCGCCACCATGCCCGCCTGAAGCGGATTCAGAACAGAACCCCCCTTGCGGCGGCACGGGGTTTGCCTATACTTCGCCGCCTGTGATACCTGCCGCGGCGGCGCTTCCGGCCGGTCTGCGCGATATATGAACAATTGAGGTCCGGACATGTCTGAAGAGATCAAAAAGGTTGTGCTCGCCTATTCCGGCGGGCTCGACACCTCGGTCATTCTCAAATGGCTTCAGGAAACCTACCGCTGCGA
>CAYXDL010000123.1:0-7129 GCA_964463775.1 uncultured Hyphomicrobiales bacterium | reverse complement strand
TAAATGGTGGTGGTCCTGACCTATGGCGCCGCCCTGCCGGTGGTCAAGGTCGGTCGGCTCGCCGGCCAGTTCGCCAAGCCGCGCTCCTCGCCGGTCGAGGTCCGAGGCGAGGTCGAGCTGCCGAGCTATCGCGGCGACATCATCAACGGCATCGAATTCACCGAAGCTGCCCGCGTTCCCGATCCGGGGCGGATGCTGCGTGCCTATTCGCAGGCCGCCAGCACCCTGAACCTGCTGCGCGCCTTCTCACGCGGCGGATATGCGGATCTGCAGCGGGTGCACAGCTGGAACATGGGTTTTGTGAAGGGGGCCAACAAGGAACGTTTTCTTGAGCTGGCCAACCGCATCGAGGAGGCCCTGGCTTTCATGCGGGCCTGCGGCCTGACGGCGGATCGCAGCGCGGCGCTGAGCCAGGTCGATTTCTATACCAGCCATGAGGCACTGCTGCTGGGTTATGAAGAGGCGATGACCCGCATCGACAGCACCAGCGGCGACTGGTACGACACCTCGGCCCATATGCTGTGGATCGGCGACCGCACCCGTCAGGTGGACGGGGCACATGTGGAATTTCTCTCCGGTGTCGCCAACCCGATCGGCGTCAAGGCCGGGCCGAGCCTGGAAGCGGATGAGTTCCTGCGCCTGATCGACAGACTCAACCCGGAAAACGATCCCGGACGTCTGACAGTGATCGCACGCTTCGGCGCCGGTAATGTGGAGAAGCATCTGCCCGCCCTGATCCGCGCCGCCCAGCGCGAGGGCCGCAAGATCGTCTGGTCCTGCGATCCGATGCACGGCAACACCATCAAGTCCGCCTCAGGCTTCAAGACCCGTCCCTTCGACCGGGTGCTGCAGGAGGTCCGCGAATTCTTTGCCGTTCATCAGGCCGAGGGAACCCATGCCGGCGGTGTGCATTTCGAGATGACCGGTCAGGACGTCACGGAATGCATCGGCGGGGCGCAGGCGATTACGGATGAACGCCTGGGCGATCGTTATCACACCCATTGCGATCCGCGTCTGAATGCCAGCCAGTCACTGGAACTGGCCTTTCTGATCGCGGAAATGCTGAAGAAGGAGCGTTCGGGTCAGGGTCGGCGTGTTGCCGAAGCTTCCTGATACATCCGGGCGTAATGTGGCATGAAACATCTCTCCCCTTCCGAGCGGGCCATCGCCCGGCGCACGGATCATTATTTCCGCCGCTCGAAAGCGATCGTCAAGCGCTTCGGTGACAAGACCGTCACCTATGCGGTGTTCATGCGTCGTCCGGTGATCTTCTGTCCGCGCCTGATGAGCGAGTTTCTGGAGACGGTGGCGGCGGAACGCGGGGTCGAGTTCAGGCTCGATCTCTGCTTTGCCGAGGGGGACTGGGTCGGCGCGGGCGAGCCGCTTGCCTATATCACCGGCTCGCTCTATCAGCTGGTCGATCTGGAAACCCTGTATCTGCAGAAGCTGGGCGCGGCCTGCGTGGCGGCATACAATGCCTATTCCATGTGCTGTGACCTGCCGAACGTGGCCTTTCTGGCCATGGATGCCCGTCATTGCGCCGGGGCGGAAATGGCCGAAATGATGGCCTATGCCGCCTCTGTCGGCAGTGCGGCGGCGAAACGCGACGTTCAGGCGGTCGGTTTCATCGGCAATGCCAATGATGAAACCGCGCATTATTTCGGCAATGAGGGGGGCTTTGGCACCATGCCCCATGCCCTGATCGGTTATGCGGGATCGACGCTGCGTGCCGCCCAGATGTTTGCCGAAACCTTTCCCGATGATCCGCTGACGGTGCTGGTGGATTACTTCGGCCGGGAAATCACCGATGCGCTGGAAGTCTGCCGTGAAATGCGGGACATGGCCGAGGCAGGCCGCCTTTCCGTGCGTCTCGATACCCATGGCGGCCGTTATGTCGAAGGGCTGGATCCGGCGCGTTCCTATGCGGTGCTGGAACGTCACCAGCCGCGGGCCATCCGCCAGTACCGCAGTGAAAAGGAACTGCGCTGGCTGGTCGGTACCGGCGTCAGTGCCGCCGCCATCTACCACATGCGCGAAAGTCTGGATGATGCCGGTTTCGATAAGGTGCGCATTGTCGTCAGTTCCGGCTTCGGGCCGGAGAAATGCAAGGTCATGGCCTCGGTCGATGCGCCGATCGATCTGGTGGGAACCGGTTCGTTCCTGCCGGAGCGCTGGTCGGAGACCTATGCCACCGCCGATGTGATCGCCTATGACGGCAAGCCCAGCGTCAAGGTCGGGCGCGAATTTCTTCTCAGGCGCGATTCCTGAAACCCTGCCGGGGAACAGACGAGACATGACGGACAGCCTTCGCATCGCCCTGGCGCAGCTCAACCCCGTGGTCGGCGATATTGCCGGCAATCTCGACCGGGCGCTGCAGGCACGCAGCCAGGCCGCGGATGCCGATCTGATCGTTTTTCCCGAACTGTTCCTGATCGGTTACCCGCCGGAGGATCTGGTGCTGAAACCGGCGGTGCAGCGGGCGGCGATGGCGGCGATGGAAAAGGCCGCCGCCGTCACGGCCGATGGCGGCCCTGCAATGCTGCTGACAGGGCCATGGCGGGATGACGGGCATTTGTACAATGCCGTGGCATTGCTCGATGGCGGGCGGATTCAGGCCCTGCGCTACAAGCATGATCTTCCCAATTACGGCGTGTTCGATGAAAAACGGGTTTTTTCCCCGGGGCCTCTTCAGGGACCGGTGGATTTCCGCGGTGTGCGTATCGGCGTGCCGATCTGCGAGGATATCTGGAAACCCGATGTGGTTGATTGTCTGAGTGAGACGGGGGCGGAGCTCCTGCTGGTTCCCAACGGATCACCCTATGAGCTGGACAAGCCGGATACGCGCCTGAACCATGCCACCGCCCGTGTGGTCGAAAGCGGTCTGGCTCTGGCCTATGTCAATCAGATCGGGGGGCAGGACGAGCTGGTATTCGACGGGGCGTCCTTCGTGCTCAATCCCGACCGCAGCCTGGCCCTGCAGACGCCATCCTGGCAGGAGGCGCTGGAGACAAGCGAATGGCGGCGCCGTGATGACGGACGCTGGTTCTGCCTTCCCTCCGCCGTGGCGCCGGCCGGGGACCGGTTGGGCGGAGTCTATCACGCCATGGTGCTGGGACTGCGCGATTACGTGGAGAAAAACCGTTTTCCCGGCGTGGTGCTGGGCCTGTCGGGCGGTGTCGATTCGGCCCTGTCGGCGGCGGTGGCGGTCGATGCTCTGGGGGCGGAGCGGGTGCATTGCGTGATGATGCCCTCGCGTTACACCAGCGCCGAGAGTCTGGAGGATGCCGCCGGATGCGCGCGGCTTCTGGGCACGCGGCTGGATGAAATTCCCATTGAGCCGGCTGTCGGCGCCTTTGGCGCCATGCTGGAACCGCTGTTCGCCGGGCGGGCGGCGGATATTACCGAGGAGAATATCCAGTCCCGCATCCGGGGCATGACCCTGATGGCCATTTCCAACAAGCTGGGGCCGATGGTGCTGACCACCGGCAACAAATCGGAAATGTCCGTTGGCTATGCCACCCTTTACGGGGATATGTGCGGCGGTTTTTCGGTGCTGAAGGATGTTTACAAGACGATGGTCTTTGAATTGTGCCATTGGCGCAATACCCGTCATGGTGAAGGATTTCTCGGTCCGCGCGGGCGGGTGATGCCCGAACGTGTGATCGAGAAGCCGCCGAGCGCCGAACTGCGCGAGGATCAGCGCGACGAGGACAGCCTGCCGCCCTATCCGGTGCTGGACGATATTCTGCAGTGTCTGGTGGAGAACGAAATGGGTGTGGCTGAAATCGTCGCCCGTGGCCATGATGAGGCCGTGGTCCGCCGTGTCGAACATCTGCTCAATCTGGCTGAATACAAGCGCCGTCAGGCGCCGCCGGGGGTCAAGATCACGGCGCGCGGCTTCGGCCGCGACCGGCGTTATCCGATCACCAACCGTTTCAGGGCCGCCGAATACGACAAGGGGGCGTCATGACCGTGCTGGTCCGTTTCGCGCCGTCACCGACAGGTTATCTGCATGTCGGCAATATCAAGGCGGCGCTGATCAACTGGCTGTTCGCGCGCAAATATGGCGGCGAGTTTCTGCTGCGCCTGGATGACACCGACAAGGAACGCAGCCGCGAGGAATTCTCGGCCGCCATCGAGGCCGATCTGTTCTGGCTGGGGCTGAGCTGGGACCGCTTCACCCGACAGTCGGAGCGGCTGGAGCGTTATCAGGCCGCCGTGGATGAGCTGAAGCGCCAGGGACGCCTCTATCCCTGCTATGAAACGGCGGAGGAGCTGGAACGCAAGCGCCGCCGCCAGCTCGCCAGCCATCGCCCGCCGGTCTATGACCGTGCGGCCCTGCGTCTGAGCGATGAGGACCGTGCCGCCTTCGAGGCCCAGGGGCGCCTGCCCCATTGGCGTTTTCGCCTGAATGAAGGGCGTATCGAATGGCATGATCTGGTGCGCGGCCGGGTCAGTATCGATGCCGGTTCCCTGAGCGATCCGGTCCTTCTGCGGGCCGACGGCAGCCCGCTTTATACCCTGCCTTCCGTGGTCGATGATGCGGAGCTTGGCATTACCCATGTGCTGCGCGGAGAGGATCATGTCGCCAATACGGCGGTGCAGATCCAGATTTTCGAGGCCCTGGGCCATAAACCGCCCGAATGGGGGCATTTTGCCCTGATGGTTGCTGCCGATGGCGGCCCTCTGTCCAAACGTGCGGGCGATCTGTCAATCCGCGCGTTGCGCGAACAGGGAATCGAGGCCATGGCGATCAACAGTCTTCTGGCGCGTCTTGGTACCTCCGACCCGATCGAGGCCCGCGCCAGCATGGATGCCCTGGTCGAGGGGTTTCGCCTTGAAAGCCTTGGCCGTGCCGCGGCCCGTTTCGATCCGGAGGAACTGAAGGCCCTGAACAGCCGGGTGCTGCATATCCTGCCCTATTCGGCGGTGCGTGAACGTCTGCGCCTCGACGAACAGGGCGAGGCCCTGTGGCTGGCCGTACGCCCCAATATCACCAGTCTGGCGGAAGTGAACGAATGGTGGCAGGTGGTCAGAGGGCCGATCGAGCCCGTGATCACCGACAGGGAATTGCTGGAGACGGCCCGCCGCCTGCTGCCGCCCGAACCCTGGGATCAGGGAACCTGGCGGCGGTGGACGCAGGCGATTGCCGCCGAAACCGGCGCCAGAGGGCGCAAGCTGTACCTGCCGCTGCGCCTCGCGCTCACGGGGCGGGAGAAGGGACCGGAACTGCGGGCCCTGCTGCCGCTGATCGGGGCCGAACGCGCAGCCGCGCGCCTGGCGGGCGAAAAGGCCTGAAAGCAGGTAAAATTCGTTCAGGGAATACTGTGAGAGAGAAGGGCGGCCTGACGGGCCGCCCTTCTGCTTTTGCTGCATTCCGCTGCTCAGACCGAGAAACCGGCGAGCTTGGTTTCGAGATATTCGTCCAGCCCCTCATGACCGCCTTCCCGGCCCAGCCCGCTGTTCTTCATGCCGCCGAAGGGCGCGGCCGCGGCGGTGGGGTTGATGTCGTTGACGCCGATAATGCCGAAACGCAGTCCTTCGGTCATCCTCATGGCGCGGCTGATATCGCGGGTATAGACATAGGCCGCAAGGCCATAGCGGGTATCATTGGCACGGCGCAGGACCTCCTCCTCATCATCGAACAGGATCACCGGGGCAACAGGGCCGAAGGTTTCCTCACGATAGATCAGCATATCTTCATTGACGCCGGCAAGAATGGTCGGGGCAAAGAAATGGCCGCGCGCCAGATCCCCCTCCGTGGCACGGGCGCCACCACAGACCAGTTCAGCCCCCTTATCCAGGGCATCGGCAACCTGGCGTTCGATCTTGGCGATGGCCGCTTCATTGACCAGCGGGCCGATGGCGACCCCTTCCTCAAGCCCGCTGCCGATACGCATCTTCTCCGTTCTGGCCTTCAGGGTGGCAATGAAGGGTTCGGCGATGCTGCGGTGAACGAACAGGCGGTTGGGGCTGATACAGGCCTGGCCGGTATTGAGGAATTTCACCAGCCCGGCCCCCTTGGCGGCATGAACGGGATCGCAATCGTCGAAAACGATGAAGGGGGCGTGACCGCCCAGCTCCATGGAGACACGTTTCATGTTGCCCGCAGCCTTTGCCGCCAGCATCTTTCCGACGGGGGTGGAGCCGGTAAAGGTCAGCTTGGCCACATCCGGATGGGTGGTGAACACCTCACCGATTTCGGCCGGATCCTCCGCCGTGACCAGATTGACGACCCCGGCGGGGAAACCGGCCTCCTCAAGGATCTCGAACATTCTGACGGCGCAGAGCGGTGTTGCCTCGGCGGGTTTGAGCACGGCGGTACATCCGGCGGCGAGAGCCGGGGCCAGCTTGCGCGTGATCATGGAAACGGGGTAGTTCCAGGGTGTGATCGCCGCCACCACCCCCACCGGCTGGCGGTAGACCATGGAGCGCTGATCGGTGCGGGCGGAGGGGATGGTCTCACCATAGACGCGCTTGGCCTCCTCGGCATACCACAGCAGGAAATCGGCGCCATAGCGCACCTCGTTGCGCGCGGCCTTCAGCGGCTTGCCCTGTTCGGTGCTCATCAGCCGGGCCAGGTCTTCGGCCCGCTCCGTCATGATCCGGTAAGCCTTGTACAGAAGTCCGGAACGGTGATAGGCGGTGCTTGCCGACCACAGGGGAAAAGCGGCGCTTGCGGCGGCAATGGCGGCTTCGGCCTCGGCCCGTCCGCCCCGGGCCGCCTGGCCGATCACCTCGCCGGTGGCGGGGTTGAGCACATCGAAACTGCCGTTATTGCCCTCTGTCCAGGCACCGTTGATGAAATGAGTCATGATATGCCATCCGTTGTCTTGCCGATTGTTTGTCCGCACTTTATGACGTTTCCTGCCGCAGGCAAGGGCAGAGGCCGGCTGCAGGGGGCCGGCGCGGCAATATGTCCGCCTCTGCACCTGTAATGACAATAGCGGCCGGCCGGGGCGATCTGGGCCGTGGACCGGGCCGGGAAAAGCTGCTAGAGCATGGCCTGCATGTGATGGACGGGAATTGATGTGAGGGTCAAGGTGCCGCTGAAAATCCACAACACCGCCAGCCGCCGCAAGGAGGTTTTCACCCCGCTGGAGCCGGGTTGCGTCGGCAGGTATGTCTG
>CAYXDL010000122.1:0-7129 GCA_964463775.1 uncultured Hyphomicrobiales bacterium | reverse complement strand
CCGGCGCCCGCCCTCGCGCTCGCGCTGGTGCATGGCGGCGCGGCTGGCGGCAGTCAGGGCCGTTTCGGAACCGGAAAAAAAGGCCGAAAGCAGCAGCAGAACGAAAATGGCGATGGCCGTTGCCACGAGTTCGAGATCATTCAGCGGAACGATGCCGCCCTCCGTGACAGGGGCGGCGGGGGAAGGATCATCGGTCATGATGGTGTCGTCGTTGCGGTTGCGGATAATTGCCGTTGCAGAAATTCCAGAAGATGTTCGGCATCGATGTCCCGGCTGATGAACGCCCTGCCGATGCCGCGTGCCAGCACGAAGGTCAGGCGTCCGCCCCGGACCTTCTTGTCCTGGCGGATGTGCTCAAGCAGCCGTTCGGCGGTTTCCTTTCCGCTTTCCAGCCCGAGCACCGAGACATCCACCGGCAGGCCCGAGGCCGCCAGATGGCGGCGCAGCCGTTGCGCATCCTCCGCCGCACACAGGCCCAGCGCGCGGGAATAGTCAAATGCCTGGACCATGCCGATGGCGACGGCCTCACCATGAAGCAGCCGGTCGCTGTAGCCGGTTTCGGCTTCCAGCGCGTGGCCGAAGGTGTGGCCGAGATTGAGCAGGGCGCGTTCGCCGCTTTCACGCTCATCGCGGGCGACGATGGCGGCTTTGGCCCGGCAGCAGCGGGCGACGGCCTCCCGCAAGGCGTCGTGATCGCGCCCCAACAATGCAGCCCCATGTTCCTCCAGCCAGGAGAAAAAAGCCGCATCCCCGAGCGCGCCGTACTTCACCACCTCACCATATCCGGCGCGTAGCTGGCGCAGGGGCAGTGTATCGAGGACGGCGGTATCGGCCAGCACCAGCCGGGGCTGGTGAAAGGCGCCGATCAGATTCTTGCCCCGGGGGGTGGAAATCCCGGTCTTGCCGCCGACGGAGCTGTCCACCTGGGCGAGCAGGCTGGTCGGAATCTGGATGAAGCCGACGCCCCGGCGCAGAATGGCGGCGGCAAACCCCGCCAGATCGCCGATAACCCCGCCGCCAAAGGCGATGATCGTATCGCCACGCTCCACCTGCAGGGCCAGCATCCGGTCGGCCAGTTTCTCCAGCATGGCGAAGGATTTCGTGCTTTCCCCGGCGGGAAGGACGATGGTTTCGGTCGTGATGCCCGCATGTGTCAGCCTGTCCTGAAGGCGGGACAGATGGGCTCCGGCGACGTTTTCATCGGTGACGATTACCGTAAAGGGCCGGGTCAGCACCGGGCCGATCAGGCTGCCGGCGCGTTCCAGCAGATCCGGACCGACATGGATGTCATAGCCCCGTTCACCAAGCTCGACGGGAACGACCGTGCTGTTCCCGGAACCGGCGGGAGGGGCGGATGAGAGGGAAGGGGTGGGCATCGGTTTTCAACCTCATGTGCCGTTATGGTTTTTCAGGGCCTTGACGATGGCGGTGACGACATCCTCATGAGGGCCGTCGCCGGTGGTGACATGAATATCGGCCAGGGCATAGACGGGTTCGCGCCTTTCCATCAGTTCGCGCAGCACGGCCCGTACATCCTTTCCGGCCAGAAGCGGTCGGGTGTTGCGGCGGCTGCAACGCTCGACCAGCGTATCCAGATCGGCACGAAGCCAGATGGACAGGGCCTTCTCCCGGATCAGGGACCGGGTTTGTTCATCCATGAAGGCGCCGCCACCGGTCGCCAGAACGATCGGTGCGCCGCCAAGCAGGCGGGCGATGACCTTGCGTTCGCCCTCACGGAAGGCCGCTTCGCCGTAACGGTCGAAAAATTCGCTGATGCTGCAGCCTGCCGCCGCCTCGATTTCCTGATCCGAATCGGCAAAGGGCCGTCCCAGGCGTTTGGCCAGGCGGCGGCCGATGGTGCTTTTGCCGGCGCCCATCAGCCCGACAAGAACCAGTGAACGCTTTTGCGCCGGTACGGGCGATGGCGCGGAGGGGTCCGGCGGTGAAGCGGGTGACGGGGATGCGGATGAGGGACTGGCGCTGTTGCTCACGATCGATCCATGTTGACGCCCCGGACGGCCGCGGAGGATCCGTGCCTGCGGGCATCCTTCGTGGTTCTGCCGGTACCGATGCCGGTCGGCGGCGTGTTCGGGGCCGAATTTCCGCCGCAATTGATCTCTAGCACAGTTTTCGATTTACTGTCATTGATTTGGCGATGCAACGGGATTGAAGCGGGAAATGTCGAAATTCACGATGATCTTACTGGTTGTGCTGGTGGCGGGTGCCGGTGCCGGGCTTTTTTTTCTCAATAACTGGGATATCCCCGCGCCTAAAAGCACCATTGAAAAGACGATCCCCAATGACCGTTTTCCGAAATAGGTTTCTGTTTCCTGCTGCGGTTGCGGCCGCCCTTGCCGCGGGCACGGCCCTGGCGGCACCGCGCTCGCTGTTGCCGGTGCCCGGTATCGGCGACGGCCTGCCGCCCCTGAGGGACGAGGCGCCGTCTCCGCCCCCGGTTTCTGAGCCAGGGGGGCAGGGAACCGCGGCACCGCCTGCCGCTTCCTCCGTGCCTTCCGCACCTCCCGCCTCGTCCTCCGGGGGGGTCGGCGCGTCACAGCCTCCGGCACCCGGGGGCATTCAGATCGGATCCCTGCGCGCACCCGACCCCGCCTCCGTGGCCCTGATTGCCACCGGCGAGGGGCTGGGTGTCGATATGTGGCAGGGGATGGCGCGCGCCGATATTGCCGCCCTGCTGGAAATGGCGGCGCATCCGGTGCGTTCTCCGGCGCTGGCACGGTTGTTCCGTCGCCTTCTTCTGACAGGTGCGGAGATACCGCCACCCGCGCCGGGAGAGGAGGAGAGCGATATCCTGGCCCTGCGCCTGCAGGCGCTGATGGCGATCGGTGATACGCCTTCGGTGCGTCAGCTTGCCGCTGTCAGCCCGGGGCGGGAGGACGATCCTCTGTTCCGCCGCCTGACCTTCGAGGCCCGGGTGACCGATGAGGGGCTGGCGGCCGCCTGCCCGTTGGCTGCGCAGGCGTTGGCCGATGATATCGGCAGTGGCCATACGGCCCTGTACTGGGAAAAAACGGCCGCCCTGTGTCAGGCCGTCACCGGCAATGAGGCGGCGGCGCGTCTGGCCGGGGATCTGCTGCGTGAGGAGGGGCTGGACGATCCGCGTTTCTTTGCCCTGCTCGATCTGCTGACCGGTATGGATGTGCAGATCGCCGCTTTCGAGAAGCCGGGAATTGTCGAGGCGGCGGCGCTGGCGGCAGCCGGCCATCCGCAGGAGGTTACGATGGCCGACAGGCCGGCGCTTCTGCGCCTGACGGCATTGCAGGCACCGCCCGGGCCGGTGCGTGCCCGTGCCGCCCTGCTGGCGGCCGCTTACGGCCTGATCGGTCCGCAGGCCCTGAAGGAAGCAATGAAGCCGGCGGATACGGAAAAAGACAGCGGTGCGGTGCCGGCACCGGCTGCAGCGCCATCCGCCACCCCGCCGGCGGAGGTGACGGAGGAGGCAGGGAGCGGGGAGGATGCCCGGCGGAAGGAGGCGGCATATGCGGCTTTTCTGAGCGCCGATAATGGCGTTGCCTCCCTGATGGATCTTTACGCGGCGCTGTCCAAAGAGGACGAAACCCTGACGGATGCCGATGCGGCCATGCGCGAAAAACTGCTTCTGCGCCTGTTGGAGCTGGGCGAGGAGCAGGGGGTTCTGACAGGCGTTGCCATGCTTGCGCGCGATGTCATGGCTGCCATTCCCCCTGATGGCGCGCGCGCGCGCCTGGCACTGGCTCTGGGGCGGGCGTCGCTGGCGGCGGGCGATGCGGACCGGGCCTATGAATGGCTCAAGGCCCTGCAGCGGCGCATTGCCGCCAGCCGTCAGGAGGTTGGCGGTGCGGTCGATCAGGCAGCCGTGGCGGCATTGCTGCGCCTGTGGCCGCTGTTTCAGATCGCCGATCCGGCCCGGCGCCTGCCCACCGACAGCGCGGCGCTGGCGCAATGGAGCGAGGCGGTTCTGGACGGCATTTTCCCGCCCCGCGCGGTCGAGACGGCACTGACCCTGTTCGCCGTTTCCGGCACCGATGCCGGCGATGCGGCCTGGAAGCGGCTGCAGCCGGGAGAGGTGCGCCAGGGGCTGGCCATAAGCCCGGCGGGGTTGCGGGCGCTGAAGGCTGCCATGACGGCGGGCCGGCGCGGCGAAACCGTCCTGCTGATTCTGCATTTCATGGGTGACTGGCCGGCCGGTGCGCTGGATGCGGCGGGGGAAGGGCTGCTGGTGCATGCCCTGTTCCGGCTGGGGCTGGTTGAGGATGCGCAGGCCCTGGCGGCGGAGGTGTTGCTGGCAGACGGGTTCTGAGATGTCCGGCGATGCGGCGCTGTTGGAACGGTTTCTTGAAACCATGGCCGCCGAACGCGCCGCGGCGGTGAACACGCTTGAAGCCTATCGCCGGGATCTGACGGATTGCCACGCCGGGCTGAAGCGTCGGGGGGTGTCGTTCACAACGGCGCAAAGGGCGGATCTGGAAGCTTATTTTTCCCGCCTCGAAGCGCAGGGCATGGCGGCCTCCACGGCGGCGCGGCGACGCTCGGCCCTGCGTCAGTTTTACCATTTCCTGCTTTCTGAAAGGGTGCGCGAGGACGATCCCATGCGCGATATCGCCGCCCCGCGCCGGAAGCGGAGCCTGCCCCGCTATCTGGAGGAGGAGGAGGTCACACGCCTGCTGAGGGTGGCGGCACGCCAGGCGGAAGAGGAGGGATCCTTTGCGGCACTGAGGCTGCATTGCCTGCTTGAGATGCTCTACGCCACCGGGCTGCGGGTCAGCGAGCTGGTGGGCCTGCCCCACCCCCTGTCCCGGCCGCATCCGCGCCTTGTCCTCATCCGGGGCAAGGGCGGGCGCGAGCGGCTGGTGCCGATGAACGACCGTGCCGAAGCCGCGCTCGGCGCTTATCTGCGTTGCCGGGGGGAACATCCCGATCATGGCAGCAGCCGTTTTCTTTTCCCCTCCCGGGGCAGAAGCGGCCACCTGACCCGGCAGCGATTCGCGCAGCAGCTCAAGGAACTGGCGCTACGGGCGGGGTTGCCGCCGGCGCGTCTGTCACCGCATGTGCTGCGCCATGCCTTCGCCACCCATCTGCTGGCTCATGGCGCCGATTTGCGCAGCCTGCAGAAAATGCTGGGCCATGCGGATATCTCCACTACCCAGATCTACACCCATATCGGCCAGCAATGGCTGAACGATCTGGTTGCCGGGCATCATCCGCTGGCCCGTCACGGAACGGGCAAGGATTGACAAAAGGAGAGGGATCGGCATTATCCCGCATTACGAAAAATTTTTCATTATTGGAGAAGCCCCATGAGTTTCAAGATCGTCGAACCGGCAACGCCGCGCCTGAACCGTTGCGAACTGGCCGTACCGGGTTCGTCCCCGCAGTTTTTCGAAAAAGCGGCGAAGGGCGATGCGGATGTGATTTTTCTGGATCTTGAGGATGCGGTGGCTCCCGATCAGAAGGAACAGGCGCGCAAGAACATTATCGAGGCGCTGAACGATATCGATTGGGGCGACAAGACCATTTCCGTGCGCATCAACGGCCTGGATACCCATTACATGTATCGTGATGTCATCGACATCATCGAAAAGGGCGGGGAACGGCTGGACCTGTTCATGATTCCGAAGGCGGGCACGGCGGCCGACATCTATGCGGTGGACATGCTGGTGACACAGGCGGAGGCCGCGGTCGGGCGCAAGAAGCGTATCGGTTTCGAAATGATCATCGAAACCGCGCTGGGCATGCAGAATGTGCATGAGATCGCCGCCGCCTCGCCGCGCAATGAAAGCCTGCATTTCGGCGTTGCCGATTATGCCGCCTCGACCAAGGCGCGCACGACCGTGATCGGCGGTCCGAACCCCATGTATGGGGTGCTGACCGACAAGGATGAGAACGGCAACCGTGAATATCACTGGGGTGACATGTGGCATTATGCGGTGGCCCGCATGGTGGTTGCCGCCCGTGCCAACGGGCTGCGCCCGATCGACGGACCCTTCGGCGATTTTTCCGATCCCGATGGCTATAAGGCCCAGGCCAACCGCTCCGCGGTGCTGGGGTGCGAGGGCAAATGGGCGATCCATCCCTCCCAGGTGGCGCTGGCCAATGAGGTCTTCACCCCCTCGGATGAGGAGGTGAACAAGGCCCGCCGGATTCTGGAAGCGATGGAAGAGGCCCAGCGCGAGGGGCGGGGCGCCGTATCCCTTGACGGACGCCTGATCGATATCGCCTCGATCAAGCAGGCCGAGGCCCTGGTCAAGCAGGCGGAAGCCATTTCCGGAAAGTAAGCGGCACCGTTATTCCGGCCTGCAAACCGGATACGGGTAAAAACGGCCCTGCGGGAAGGTCTTTCCGGCAGGGCCTTTTTTCCGCCCCTTTCGCGCTGTAGGACCGGGGCAGCGGGCGGTTGACAAACGCGCCCTGCCGCGCCAGTGTGCGCCGGCGTTTTATCTGTGGCTCAGGCGCGGTATTCAGGCGCCGCAGGCAGGGGTTCAGGCGGGCTTATGCAGTCATATCTCGATTTCGAAAAACCGATCGCCGAACTGGAAGGCAAGGTCAGGGAGCTGGAGCATCTGGCCGGTTCGGCGGAGGATGTGGATGTGTCGGCGGAGATCGATACCCTGCGCGAGAAGGCCGACCAGTTGTTGCGCCGCCTGTATGAAAATCTCACCCCCTGGCAGAAGGTGCAGGTGGCCCGCCATCCCGAACGGCCGCAACTGCCCGATTACATCGAAGGCCTGATCGAGGGCTTCATGCCTCTGGCCGGTGACCGTCTTTATGGCGAGGACAAGGCCGTGATCGGGGGACTTGGCCGTTTTCGCGGCCGTTCGGTCATGGTAATCGGCATTACCAAGGGCCGCAGCACCCAGACCCGGCTGGAACGCAATTTCGGCATGGCCCGGCCCGAGGGCTATCGCAAGGCGCAACGGCTGATGCGGCTGGCGGACCGTTTTTCGGTGCCGGTGCTCACCCTGGTTGACACCCCTGGTGCCTATCCCGGCGTCGGGGCCGAGGAGCGCGGCCAGGCCGAAGCCATTGCCCGCTCGATTGAAACCTGTCTCGATATCCGGGTGCCGCTGATCGCCACCATCATTGGCGAAGGCGGTTCGGGCGGGGCCATTGCCCTGGCGGCGGGCAACCGTGT
>CAYXDL010000121.1:541-7156 GCA_964463775.1 uncultured Hyphomicrobiales bacterium | reverse complement strand
GTATTGTCGACCACATACCCCGGGCAGGCAACGAAGACGATGCCGTACCCCGCCGCAACCATGACCCGCCACAACAGCAGTTGATAAAGATCGCCGGCAAAGCCGGTCATCGCCAGGCCGATGCAGGACAGCACCGCCCCGGTGATGAAGGTCGTCCGTCTGCCGACCCGTTCCGACCAGTAGCCCGCCGGAGGCTGGATCAGCGCCACCACCGCCATGAAGACGGCGATCGGCAGGCCGAGGACGGCCTCTTCGCTCAACCCCGGTACCGGACGGTAGAGATCACGCATATAGACCGGCAGGAAGGGGCGGGAAAGCTCTTCGGCAATCGCGAAGAGAAACAGCGGCGTCCGGATGAACACCAGTGAACGCCGCGGAGCCGGGGAAGATGAAGACCGCTCAGCGTCACCGGATGCCACCGGCGGATGCATGGCGCCGAAATAGGCATTGGAAAACTTGCTCCACAACCAGGAAAGCGGTGCCTTCCCGCGGCCTCCCTGGTCCACGCGGGCAAAAAAACCGTGCAGCGTATGCACGGGGCCGGATACGCTGGTTGTGATCAGAAACAGCAGCAGTTCGAAGGCAATCAGAACCGAAACGATGAAGACGATGAAAACATCGAAGAACATGCTTTGCAGCGCCTGCGAGATAAAGGCCCTGTCCACCCCGACATGCAGAAAACCCGCTGTTCCGTCAGGCCCTTTTATCGCCAGAAGTGTATCATAATAGGAGGTTCCGGCCTGCTCCCCCTTGGCGTTTGCGGGGGCCTCACCACCGGCCCAGGCGGCGGGCAGCCTGCCGTAGGAATAAAGAATCCTCCCCTTTCTGTCGGTGGCAACGATATAGCGCAGTTCCTTGTTATCGCGCATGGCCGCGGCGAACAGGTCATCGACCCCGCGCAGGGCCTTGTAGGGGATCCTGTAGTTCAGCGCTTTTTCAATGGGGGCGAGGACTGAGCGGCCGATCGTCTGCGCCTTGCTTTCCAGTTCGGGAACCAGATTGCGCTCGAACAGACGCAGGGCGATAACCGATACCGCCAGGGAGGCCACGAGCAATGCAACGATGGTGACGGCAAACAGCCTGGCATTGAGCCCGCTGCCGGTGACGGCCTTCATGAATGCTTTTTCCCCTTACCAGCCTGCAACGGCACGACATTTGTATCCGCCACGGAGGAGGCCTGCCTGCCGGCCTGCCGGTCCGTATCGGGTAGCGTTTCCGTTTCTGCAGTTCCCTCGATGACAGAAACCTTTGCCCGTCTCTCCGCAGCGGGCAGCTCGTCCCCGGGTTCCGCTGAAGCGGTTTCCGCCCCGGAGGAGGCGTTCGCATCGCCGTCCGTCACCACGCCCCGGGTCAGCAGCAATACCGCCAGTGCGGCGGCGAAAACCGAAATGGCGAAAACGATCGCGGAATATTCCGCCAGTTCCCGGCCGATCCGCAGCAATTCCCCATCAAAATAGGACTTGGCGTAGCGGATGGTCAGCCCGCCGGATACCCGGCCGAAATTGTTGTTGATGGGCACGCCGACCAGAAAGCTGTCCTTGTCGTTCAGCTCCCACACCCTGCCTCTGGCGTGGCGCAGGGCATCAAGCAGCTTCGGCGATACCTTCGCCCCGGCCCGACCCGGCGTGGTACTGTAAAGCACCGTACCGTCCATGCCGAAAATATCGATGCTCAGAATTTGCTGATCACGGTGCCTTTCGCGGTCAATCAGATCCTGCATGTTTTTCAGGGCCGGCAGGGGAAGGCCGATATTCATGCCCGTTTCCGCCGCCGCCTTCAGATCGCGGGCAATGACCTCGAATTTCGAACGCTGCAGGCCGCTGAAGGTTTTTTCATACTTGAAGTAATTCAGCAGGGATATCAGCACCAGGGAAAAACCCAACACCAAGACAATGGCAGCAAAGGCTTTGGCAGCAACGCCAAATCTCGCCATTGAACCCTCCGCTACGTTGAAAGCCGCACCACGCAAATTTCCGTAATTCCAAGGAAACAGATTACCGGTGCCTGCCCCCAAAGTCAGCCTTTAGAATTTTTTTTGCATATTCATATGTCTTATTGTATACATGTCATGTCATAGCACACAACGTAAGGAATATGCTTTTCCGGAAAGACTGAGCCATAAGAGATATTCATATCGAAAAAGGAATATCGTCCTGATTCTGCTGGCAGCCGCCGGCAGGTCCGAAGAGAAAAAACCGGATCACTCAGGAACATTGGCTCAGAAACATTAACGACTTTCGCCTGAATTCAGCCAGGCCGTCGCAGCAACCGGAACATCGGTGGCATGGGGAAGCCGCCATCAGCAACTATAACTTATGTTTCATGTGCGAAGGTCGTCACAAGGGGAACGGGAGGGTGAGATGATCAAACAGGATATGGAAAGAGGGGGGTATTTTCCGGCCCCCGATGTGATGACCCGGCACCAGCCATCCCGCCCTCAGCGCATGATCCGGCTGGAACGGCGCCCTGAACATCCCCCGCAACCGGCGGGAATAGAGGCGGATGCCCCTCCTGCGCCGGGACGTGGCATAACCGCTTCCTTCCAGGCGATCTCCGGGCCGGTCATCGATGTCAATCTCAGTGCCTTGTCCAGCAATTACCATTTCCTGAAAACAATGCTGGGCGATACATCGCTTGCCGCCGTCATCAAGGCCGATGCCTACGGGCTGGGCATGGTGCATATCGCCGAAACCCTTTACCGCCAGGGTTGCCGCATCTTCATGGTCGCCCAGCCCGAGGAAGGCGCCTGCCTGCGCCGGGCGATGGGGAAGCGCCGCGCCGCCATCTATGTGCTGAACGGCCTGTCCCTTTGCTCTCCGGCCGATTTCGCCGCTTATGATCTCATACCCGTCATCAGCAACCGCCGCGATGCCAAAATCTGGGCCGGGCACGGCCACCGGATCCGCCCGGCGGCGATCCAGCTCGAAACCGGGCTGAACCGCCTTGGCTTCAGGCCGGAGGAGGCATTGAATCTGGTTGAGGATCCCGATATCCGAGATGGCCTGAAAATAGAATTCTGGATGAGCCACCTTGCCTGCGCCGAAGTGCCCGGTGCCGATTTCAATGCAATGCAGCTCACGAACTTCCGCCAGGCCCTGGCACTGCTGCCACAGGCACCGGCCAGCCTCGCCAATTCGGCAGGCACTTTCCTGGGCGGGGATTTTCATTTCGATCTGGTGCGCACCGGCAGCGCCCTGTACGGGGTCAACCCCCGCCCCGGCCAGGCCAATCCCATGCGGGAAGTCGTCCGCATGCGTGCGCCCGTTCTGCAGGTCAACGACACGCCTGCCGGCGCGGGCGTCGGCTACGGGCTGACCGCACGCCTTGAACGACCGTCACGCATTGCCGTCATCGCCGCCGGTTATGCCGACGGCTATATGCGCAGCCTGTCCAACCGCGCGGAAGTCGCCATCGGCGGTCACCGTGCCCCCGTCATCGGGCGGGTATCAATGGATGTCATCATGGCCGATGTCACCGATATCCCCCAACATCTTGTCCGCCCGGGGCAGATGGCCGATCTGATCGGCGGCGGCATCCCGCTGGAGGAAGTGGCTGATTGCGCCGATACCGCGCCTTTTGAAATCCTTACCGGCATCGGTAAGCGTTCACGAATTATTTACACTGGAGAGGGTTAACTGATGCTCCTGACCCCGGGAAAGAGCACAGGGCCATGCCTTCGAAGATTATCGGCATTCTTGATCACCGCAAACGGCGGCGGGACAAACGGCGCACGTCACCACGGCTGCATATCCGCCTGCAGGGCGGGGAATATCTGACGGAAAACTGGTCTCTTGGCGGTTTCCTGATCGACGGCTATGACGGGCCGCTGAAGCCGGGTCAGGAATGCAGCATTGAAATCGTCAGCGAAATCCGCGGCAAGCCGGTCACCGTGAAGGCCGATATCGAAGTCATGCGCATCAACAGGGAAGCCGGCGAGCTCGCCGCCCATTTCATTCGTTTTCCGCCCGGACAATTCGAGCTGCTGGAAAGAATCTCCACCCGCGGCCTGCTATAGGCTCAGCCAGAACATGCAGGCCCGGTCACAAGCGCCGGCGCAATTTCGATTTCAGCGCCTCATCGGCGAAAGCGGCATCGATGGCCATTTCCGTGATCGCCCGCAAGGCCGCCTCATCAAGGAAGAAATGTTCCGCCGCCCGGGCATATTCCTGCCCGATACTGGTGTGAAAATAAGGCGGATCGTCCGAATTCAGCGATACCCGGCATCCCGCCCGCAGCAACCGGGGCAGGGGATGGCTGTCATACCCGCCATAGACACCGGTGGCGATATTGCTGCCGGGGCAGACCTCCAGCATGAGGCCGCGTTCGGCGATTTCCTCAAGCAGGGCCGGATCCTCCACAGCCCGTACGCCATGCCCCAGCCGCGACACCGGTAGACTGTCGAGCGCGGCGCGCACGCTTTCGGCGCCGCAGACCTCGCCCGCATGCACGGTGCAGGACAGGCCGTGATCATGAACCAGATGAAAGGCGGGGGCGAAATCAGCCGGGGTGAATTGCGCCTCATCCCCGCCCATGCCGAAACCGACCACATGATCATGCGGATGCGCCACCACCTGCCGGGCCACCTCCAGCGCCCGTTCCTGGCCAAGATGGCGCACGCAGGTGACGATCAGCCGTCCGGTAATGGCGAAATCCCGTTCGGCATCGTCGATTCCCGCGGCGATTCCCTCCAGATGCGCGGCATAGCTCATCCCATTGGCCGCCGCATGGTCGGGCGAGGACATGACCTCGACGTAAACCGCCCCTTCTCGCGCGCAGGCACCAAGATATTCATATGTCACATCGCGATAGTCCTGCGGTGTGCGGATAACGGCGGAGGCCAGATCATATGCCTTGAGGAAATGCAGAAAATCGGTCCAGTAAAAACCGCCGCGATCATCGAACAGCTCATCCGGCAGCCTCATGCCGTTACGCCGTGCCAGACGGCGCACCAGAGCGGGACCAGCAGCCCCCTCCAGATGGCAATGCAGCTCCGCCTTGGGAATGGCTTCGATGGCCGTCACATCATCGCCTTTCCATGATCCAGCGGTGCGATGCCCAGATGGGCCGCAATTGTCTGGCCGATATCGGCAAAGCTGTCACGCCGCCCGGCGGTACCCGGAACCACCGCCGGGCCGAAAAGAATGGCCGGAACATATTCGCGGGTATGGTCCGTTCCGGCAAAACAGGGATCGCAGCCATGATCGGCAGTGATCACAACCATATCGCCCTGCTGCAGCAACGCCTCCAGTTCAGGCAACCGGCGGTCGAAATCCTCCAGCGCCCGGGCATAGCCTTCCGCATCGCGGCGATGACCGTACAGCATGTCGAAATCAACGAAATTGGTAAAGACAAGCGCCCCTTGCGGTGCCTCCTTCATGGCGGCCAGAGTGGCGTCGAAGAGTGCCGCATTGCCGTCGGCCTTGATACTGCGCGAGATGCCGCAATGGGCGTAGATATCGGAGATCTTGCCAATGGCGATCACCTCATGCCCCGCCCCCTGCAGTCGGTCCAGCAATGTCGGCGCCGGCGGGGGTACCGCATAATCCCGGCGGTTGCCGGTGCGGCGGAAACCGGATGCGCTTTCCCCGACAAAAGGCCGCGCGATCACCCGGCCGATATTGTATTCATCCACCAGCCTGCGGGCGGTCAGGCAGGTTTCATACAGGCGCTCCAGACCGAAATGTTCCTCATGGGCCGCAATCTGAAACACACTGTCCGCGGAGGTATAGACAATCGGCTTGCCGGTCCGGATATGTTCCTCACCCAATCGGGCAATGACCTCCGTACCCGATGCATGGCAGCAACCCAGCACCCCCGGCAGACCGGCGCGTTCGGTCAGGGCATTGATCAGTTCCGGCGGAAAACTGTTCTCGGGATCGGGGAAATAGCCCCAATTGAACAGCACCGGCACGCCGGCCATTTCCCAATGACCGCTTGGCGTATCCTTGCCCCGGCTGCGCTCCGCCGCCCAACCCCAGAGAGAAGCGGGATCGCCTGTTTCGGGCATCAGCTCCGGTACATGAACCCCGCTGGCCCCCTTAAGCGCCGCACCCAGCCCCAGCCGGGCCAGATGCGGCAGATGCAGCGCATCCCCGGCGCGGGCACGGCAGGCGGCGATGGAACCCAGCGTATTGGCCCCTTCATCGCCGAAATCGCCGGCATCGGGCGCCGCCCCGATACCAAGGGAATCGAGCATCAGCACAATGGCGCGGCTCATAGATCACCTCCCGATCCGTTCAGAAAGGCGCGGATCAACCGTTCCAGACGGGAGGCTGCCGCGGCAGTCCCGCTCAGCGTTTCCGCATGGCTCAGGGCATTATCCGTCATTCCCGCGGCCAGATTGGTAATCGTCGATACCGCCGCCACACGCATGCCGCAATGCACTGCCGCCAGGCATTCAGGCACCGTGGACATGCCGACCGCATCCCCGCCCAATATGCGGATGGCACGGATTTCCGCCGGGGTCTCGAAATTCGGCCCCAGACAGAAAAAATAAACCCCTTCATGCAGGCGGATGCCTTCTGCTGCTGCTGCCATACGCAGGCGTGCGCTCAGATCAGGATCATAGGCCCGGGTCATATCGAAGAAGCGCGGCCCCACCGCCTCGTCGCTGAG
>CAYXDL010000121.1:0-531 GCA_964463775.1 uncultured Hyphomicrobiales bacterium | reverse complement strand
CCAGCGGGTTGATGCCTGTGAAATTGATATGGTCGGTGATCATCATCAGGCTGCCCGGCGGCATGTCTTCATGCAGGGAACCAGCGGCATTGGTCAGCAGCAGCGTTTCGCAGCCAATGCCATGCAACAGGCGTACGGGTACGGCCAGATCGCGCGGATCGTGCCCCTCATACAGATGCATGCGTCCCTGCATGCAGGCAACGGTGCACCCGCCCAGCTCACCGATCACCAGCCGGCCGGCATGGCCCTGAATACTCGGCAGGGGGAAACCGGGCAATTCATCATAAGAAACAATCAGGGGGTTTTCGATCCCTTCCGCCAAGCCGCCAAGACCGCTGCCCAGCACCAGCGCCACGGAAGGGCTGCGCCCGTCCAGGCGCTCCCGGAGAACGGCCAGGGCCGCTTCGTGAGAAGCCGCCATTTCAACGTTCCTTGACATAGGGCACGCCGATGGCCTTGGGCGCCACCGCCTTGCCGATAAACCCGGCCAGCAGCACCACCGTCAGCACATAGGGCAGGGCCTGAATGAAC
>CAYXDL010000120.1:0-7159 GCA_964463775.1 uncultured Hyphomicrobiales bacterium | reverse complement strand
CCCTGTTGGAAAAAGCCGGCATCGACATGCTCGGCGTCGTTCACGGGGCCCAGCGGATGATCTTTCACCGTCCCCTGCCCCCGGACGGTCAGGTCCGGGCCTATGCGGAGCTGAGCGAAATCTACGACAAGGGCGCTGAGAAAGGCGCCATCATCCTGATGGACACCCATATCAGCGCGACAGAGGACGACACCCCCATCTGCAGCCTGCGTTCCACCGTCTTCGCCCGCCGCGACGGCGGTTTCGGCGGCAAGCGCGGGCCATCCCGGCAGAATGACCCCTTACCCGCCGGAAACCCTGATTACAGCGTGGATTGTCCGACCCGGCCCGACCATGCCCTGTTGTACCGCCTGTGCGGTGATCTCAATCCGCTTCATGCCGACCCTGATTTCGCACGCGCCGCCGGGTTTCCCCGCCCCATTCTCCATGGCCTGTGCACCTACGGCATTGCCTGCCGCGCGGTCCTGAAAACCTGCTGCGACTACGATCCCGCGCGCCTTGCACAGTTCGAGGCACGCTTCAGCGCACCGGTCTTTCCTGGTGAAACCATCCGCACCGAAATATGGCAGGACGGCAGCAGGGTTCGCTTTCAGTGCCGCAAGGCTGAAGGCGGGCAAATCGTCCTCGATCAGGGAGCGGCACGCATACAGACATGATCCCACAGACCGAAAGGCTGCCCGAATAATTGTGCGGCGCAAAAATGCACAAGAACAACCTATGGGAATAAATACATTTTCAAATAATACAAAAAATTTCGATAAATAAACAATGCCTATATGCGTGATGGAATTTCTTGCGAAGGAAGCCGGAAAGCCGTAGTATTCGCGCGGACCAATAGTGTTCGTCATATGGGAACGGCGTTATGGTAGGATTTTGTTCTCTTTTATCATATTGCGAACGCATCCGCTCCGCTCCGGTTTTTTATTTTCCCGCCGGCACCGGATGCCCCGCTGCCGGGGAAAGAAGTGAACATGTAGCCAGCGGTGAAACGGCGTGAACACCGGCCAGGCATATGACGATCTGCCGGCGCCACCACGCTTTCAGCCAAGCCCGGCACGCAGTGCCATCGGCAATGAACGCCTGCAATGGCTGCTTGATCTGTGGAACAGCCGGATTACGTCCTTCGATGTCCCGCATTACACAACGATCCGGCCGGCGGATTTCACCTACCTGCTGGGTCATATTGCCATCGTCGAACCCCTGCATGGCGGCGAGGATTTCCTTTACCGCCTGTTCGGCATTCACCTGACAACACTCTATGGCGCCGATTATACCGGCACCCGCGCCTCCTCGCTCATCAATCTGCATGGCGGCATGGTTGTTCTGGATTCCTACCGCCTCGTCGTCAACACACGCGAAGCCCTGCAGACAAAGCACTGGAGCCGCGTAAACGGGCGGGCAATGTGCTGGGAACGCCTGCTTCTGCCCTATTGTGACGATGGCGGAGTGATCAACCGCATTCTCGTGGCCTCGCTGCCCGACAGCAAGTCGCCCGCACCACAATAACGGCTGCATCCATACAAAAGCCCCGGCCCTGTGCAGGCCGGGGCCGGCAGCAGCATATCCCGCTCAGCCCGAACTGCGCCCGGAGCCGATCAGGCTGGTGGTAAAGGGACCGAAGCTGATCTGATCGGGCAGACCGGGCACCACCGAAGGCGCGATGAACTCATGCGCCACATTCACCAGACGGATCGAAACCCAGGGCGGCGAACCGGCAGGCGAATCCGGATCGCCCAGTCCCGTCGCCTCGTAAGTGACCTCAACATTGGTTGGCTGCAACCCGGGCATGACCCGCTGCATCTCATCCACGATGGCCTCGAACGAGGCCACGCTGTTCACATTGCCGTCCGTGCAGGTAACGCTGACACCGTTGGAACTGCAGGTCTTGGGACCGAAGCTTGCCAGATCGTCGGTCACCGCCACCGGATCCGAAAGCACGGCGACCCGCGCGCCCAGGCGCGTCGCCTCCGATGCGCGGTGATAATCGAAAATCAACATTGAAAATTCGATCACCCCCACGCTCAGGCCGATCAGCGCCGGCAGCATCAGGGCGAAGTTGACGGCTGCCACACCCCGGCGATCGCCGGCGAAGCGTTTTGCCAGACGGCGCAACGGCCGATCAGTTACCCAAATATGCCTGTTCATGACTAGCCTCTATGGTGAAATTTTCCTGACCGAACAAAGCCCATATGCCGGGCAACAGCGGTTGTGCGGGCACCGATGCCCTGAGACGGATGACCGGCACCATTTCCTGCTGACCGACCGGATCCATCACCGGCACCGACACCGTTTCTATATCCAGTTCGCCACTGCCGTTCTGCCAGCCCGGCAGCAGGGGATCCCCATTGCCGGACAGCGTGCCCGTCTTGATCAGATTGGCCGTTTTCTCAATCGCCTCTTCCGACAGCGGCAACTGGGAGCGGGCCGCGAAGGTCGCCCCATCACGAAGTGCCTTCTCCAGCGCATCCGCCTGGTAAAAGATTCGGCCGATATCGACCAGCCCTCCGAGGGTCAGCAGGATGACCGGCAGGACGAGGGCGAACTCGACCATCGCATTGCCGCGGCGATCCTTAAGCGCCTTAACGAACCAGTTGAACATTGGCATGGTACTCCGGATTGTTCTGGGCCGTCACAGGCCGCACGATTTCGGCATAGATGGCGGCATTCGGCGGATCCTTGACGGTTTCCGTGATAAACACCTCGACATAATTGCCATTGGTCGGATACGTGCCTGACCCCTTGACATTATCGGCGATGCACTGCAGTTGGGCGACCACCATCAGGCGCCGGGCCGGGCCATTGCCCGCCGGCGTGGCGGAGGGCACGCCGTCATAATCGGGATCGTCCGGATTGTCGGGATCCTCGGGCAGCATCGCCCCCGAAGGGCTCACCAGCACCGCACCCGGCGGAGTCTGCTCGTTCACCGGGTAATAGGTGATCCGTCCGTCACGGGCGAATTCCTCACCCAATTCATAAAGATAAACCTGATAACGCGTGGCCCCGGCCAGTTCCGGCGGCAGCGGCGTACCATGCCTCTGCTCCCAATAGCCTTCGATATCCCAATTGCCGTTGCCCAGCTTGCCGGCCGGATTCTCAATCAGGGCGGCATCGCGGGGATAGTTGATGACATTCGGCGCCGGCGGATAGGAAAGGCTGGACGTCTCGAACCGGACATTGATACCGCTTTTGACCTTGTTGGTTTTGCTGCCGGGTGCCGTGCCCACATCATAGCCATAGCAATCCTGCGGCTGCACCTCGGCCAGGGCGGTTTCAATCGCCGAGGCGCCGGAGCTGCCGTCCGGCAGGGCCAGCAGGCCGAAATTGCCCGGCGCCCAGTTGCCTCCCCCCTGCGGCTCCTTCAGA
This sequence comes from uncultured Hyphomicrobiales bacterium, assembly GCA_964463775.1. Taxonomy (GTDB): domain Bacteria; phylum Pseudomonadota; class Alphaproteobacteria; order Minwuiales; family Minwuiaceae; genus JALXAG01. Next base: position 3,796 of record CAYXDL010000120.1, on the reverse strand, counting down.
ACCACCTGGCGGCCGGCATTATAAGGAAAGCGCAGATCCATGGACGGATCGACCTCGGCCAGATCACAGACCATCATCGGCGGTGCATTACAGACATAGGGTTCGGAGCGGGCAACCGCTCTTGCGCTGATCTCGGTGCTTTGCGCCTCGTTGCGGTCGGATAGAAAATTCAGAAACCGGCGGAACAGATAATCGACATTGCGCGGTTCCAGCGTCACTTCGATATAACGGGCGTCCAGATCGCTGCTGGCCGGAACCTTCTCCGGCGAAAGCTGGCTGTAGAAACTGACCTCGCCGATTTCCAGCTCGCTGTCGTCATTGACGATACCGCTGGCATCGGCCATGGCGTTTCTTGCCACAGCCTCCGCACGCATACGCGCGCCAATGCGTCCGTCCAGATAAACCGCACCCGCCAGCGCGCCGGCATCGGCATAGTTCTGCATCTGGGTACGTGCCACGGTAACGCGGCCATAGTCAATGGCGAAGGAACCAAGCCCCAGCGCAGCCACGATGAACAACGCCGAATATGCGGATACGGAACCGCTGTTGTCCTTGAAAAACTTTCGCATGACCAAACCCACCTTCTGATGTTTGGCCATACGTTACTTAAAAAAAATTAACACCGGGTTAAAATAAAGAAATGACTAAGTATAAAACTATGATACATATATTGAATACTTGTAGTATATTTTTGATAAAAATTTATTATTGTTTATCAAGACCATCAAGCACCTTCACCAGCCTGCTCGCGCTGACGCTGCACCAGTGCCCGGTTCTGTGCCAGCAGGATATCACGCTGATAGATCACGCCGCGCAGGGCTTTTTCCTCCTTGTTGTTCAGAACGGGAATGGGGTCCTCGACATCCTTTTCCAGCAGGTCGAGGGCCTGATCCAGCGGCTGTTCCAGATACAGCACCCAGCGGCAGGGGCGCATGACATCGGCCGCATGGGCCTCGTGGTGGGATTCCTCCTCGAAGGTCCTGAAGCGCTTGAGATCCGGCAGGGCGATGACACCGCGCAGGCGGTTATCGTCATCGACGATATAGGCTACGCCCGCCTCGTTTTCCATGATCGCCATGCGCACGGCTTCGATATCCGCCTGCTCATGCAGGATCGCCGGTGTCGGCCTGAGCAGTTCGGCAACTGGGATATGCGACAGCAGATGACGCAGGCGTCCGTCCTCGACATCGATGCCCCGACGGCGCAGCTGCCAGTGAAAGAAGCTTCTGGCGCCAAGGGAATGCACGATGAGCGAGGCCAGAGAGGCGCTGAGCATGACCGCTATCGTGACCTTGTAGTCTCCGGTCATTTCGAAAACGATCAGGATGGTCGAAATCGGCGCCCCCAGAACCGCGGATGCGACCGCCCCCATGCCAACGATCGTATACACCCCCTGACTGGCGGCATATTCGGGAAAGGCCGCGGCCGCAATGATGCCGAAAGCCCCGCCCGTCATTGCCCCGAGATAAAGCGAGGGTGAAAACACCCCGCCCCCGAAGCGGCCGCCAAGGGTAATGGCCGTGGCCATGGTCTTGACCACGAGCAGCAGCAGCATGCTGACCAACGGCAACTGTTCCTTCAGGGCCGCATCCGTAGCCTCGTAACCGACGCCGAGAATCTGCGGAAACGCCAATGCCAGCACGCCGACGGCCAGCCCCGCCGGCACAGGCAGCAGATATCCGGGAAGGGGCAGCCTGTCCGCCATTTTTTCAGCGAAGAGAACCGACCACATGAACAATCCGGCAACAATGGCGCAGACGATGCCGAGCAGGGCAAAGGCCGGAAACTCCCAGAACGACACCAGCCCGTAGTGATGCGGCAGGATGAAGGCGGGAAAATCGCCGAAATACAACCGGCTGATGACCGTGCCGATGACGGAGGCCAGCACCACCGGGGCAAAAGCGTCCAGCGCATAGGAGCCCACAACCACTTCCAGCGCGAAGAACGCCCCCGCAATCGGCGCGTTGAAGGAGGCCGCCACCGCCGAGGCCACCCCACAGCCGAGCAGCGTCATGTTCCGTTTCGGATTGAGCTTCAGCACCCGCCCGATATTCGCCGCCAGGGTCGCGGCAAGGTGAACGATCGGCCCCTCGCGGCCGGCGGATCCGCCGCTTCCCAGGGTCAGAACGGATATCAGGGCCGCAACCAGCCCGTCCTTCAGCGGCAAGGCGCCGCCCTTTGTCGCCACCGCCTCGATCACATGGGTGACGCTGCGTGAACGGTGATCGGCCATGAACAGGCGCAGGATCAGGGCAACGGCAACACCGCCGAGCAAAGGCCCGAGCACCACCCGCCACCACGGCAGGGCAAGAATGGCGGAGGTGATGTATTCTCCCCTGACACCAAGAAAAAGAGCCTGGGCCTCATCGATTCCCAGCCTGAAGACAATGGCCGTCAGGCCGGTCAGCGCCCCGGCAACCGCGCCAAGCAGAAGCAGTATCGTACGCTCATGGCGAAGCGCGCGTCTGGTCTTGCGCCTGATCAGTCTGAACAGTGCCGATTGTTTCATAAGGGCGAATACTCTCGGTAAATGAATACACAACGGTTCCCGACCCTAAGCCGCCAATACTTGTATACGGATTAACGCCATGAAGGAATAATGCCGTTGTTTCTGTCTGGCGGAAGGCGCGGCGGTAAGCCGCTTGTATCGGACGCCGTTGCGCGGTACGAAACCCATGTCACGGCAGGCGGCGTGAAAAACGCGGCCCGGCCGCCATCGATCTGGACATGAACAACCGATTGGGCAGGAAAAATGACCGACAATGGCAAAACCCGCATCGAAACAGATACTTTTGGGCCGGTCGAAGTGCCGGCGGACAGCTATTGGGGCGCCCAGACACAGCGCAGCCGTCAGAATTTCCGCATCGGTTGGGAAAAAATGCCCGATCCGGTGATTCGCGCCTATGCGATTCTCAAACAGGCCGCTGCCCGGGTGAACATGCGCATCGCCGGGCTGGATGAACGCATCGGCAATGCCATCATTCAGGCCACCGACGACATCATTGCCGGCCGGCTCGACGGCAATTTTCCGCTGGTCGTCTGGCAGACGGGATCGGGCACGCAGACCAATATGAATGTGAACGAGGTCATCGCCAACCGGGCCATCGAAATTCTCGGCGGCGAGCGCGGATCCAAGGATCCGGTTCATCCCAACGACCACGTCAATATGAGCCAGAGCTCGAACGACACCTTCCCCACCGCCATGCACATCGCGGCGGCGGAGGAGCTGAACAACCGCCTGCTGCCAGCGCTGGCCCATCTGCACAAGGCCCTGAAGGAGAAATCCGATGCCTGGATGGACATCATCAAGATCGGCCGCACCCATACCCAGGATGCCACGCCGCTGACCCTGGGGCAGGAGTTTTCCGGTTATACCACCCAGGTTGCCTATGGCATCGACCGGGTACGCGACACCCTGCCCCGCCTCTACAAGCTGGCCCAGGGCGGCACCGCCGTCGGCACCGGCCTGAACACCAAGAAAGGCTTTGCCGAGGGCGTCGCCGCCGAAATCGCCGAAATCACCGGCCTGCCCTTCATCACCGCCGAAAACAAGTTCGAGGCGCTGGCCGCCCATGATGCCGTCGTCGAGGCCTCGGGCGCCCTTAATGTGCTTGCCGCCAGCCTGATGAAGATCGCCAACGATATCCGTTTTCTTGCATCCGGCCCGCGCTGCGGCATCGGTGAGCTCATCCTGCCGGAAAATGAACCGGGCTCATCGATCATGCCGGGCAAGGTCAACCCCACCCAATGCGAAGCCATGACCATGGTCTGCGCCCAGGTGATGGGCAATCACGTC
>CAYXDL010000119.1:0-7168 GCA_964463775.1 uncultured Hyphomicrobiales bacterium | reverse complement strand
GCGATCGGATAAACGGGATTTTCCTTGCCGGAGAAATGCGTGCTCATACGGCCCTCCTGTCGCGGTTGTGCCCCCGGCGGCGGTCTTGCGGATCCCAATAGGTGAATTTGCGTTCGTAATCGAGGCCCAGCCCATAGGGAAAGTCATCGTGCTCGTGCAGGCAGGGCCAGCCAATGCCGCTGAACGCCGCCTCCGCCCGCCTTTCCAGTTCCGGCATGGGCGAGTATCCCCTGGCCAGCTGAATATGGATGAGGGTACGTCCGCTGTCAGTTTCGATACGGAAGGCGCCACTGAGATGATCGGCCAGGGCGGCATCGCGATACAGCGCCGCCTTGAAATCGAGCAGGTCGTGATATTCGTTGACCCGGTCCCGGTCACGGCCGTAAACGGCGATCATCGGCAGGGGCGGAACCGCATCGGGGCCGAAATGGCGGGTGATCAGATGACGGCCCAGCGCCGGTTCGATCAGTCTTCCGATATCGCCGGTGCGGTAGCGCAGCAGCGGCAGGGGGGTCTGCCTGCCCAGCAGGGATATGGCGATCTCGCCAATGCCATCGGCATCGGGTTCGGCGATTTCCACATGACAGCGCAGTGGATCATAAACAAACAGCATTGGCGCGGTTTTGCCGTCACGGGCGAAGAGCTGGCGGCGGCAGGCCGCGTCACGCTGGCACAGGCGGCGCAGGGCGATGGTTTCGCGCATTTCGAAAAAAAGATTCAGCCCCAGTTCGCCCGTGCCCATGGAGGAGGCGATCAGCCCGTCTTCCGGATCATCGGGATCGATATGGCAGCAACGGCCGAGATAGTCGCGGAAGTTTTCGGCAAAGGTTTCCTCACCGATCACGAAATTCACCCGCAGTCCCGACCAGTCGAAGCCGGTTTCGCGGGCATGATCGAGCAGGCGTTTGGCAAACAGCGGATCGGCGACGATAACGATCTGCTCATACGCCTCATGAAAGCTGCGGATCAGGGCCATAGCCATGTCCTCGCGCACGCTGACCTCGGCAACGGTGGCGGCGCGTGCGTGCACCCGTACGCCCATGGGCAGGCAGTTGATGAGCAGCGTCTTGCGCCGGTCGGTACCGAAGGCAAGGTCGAGGCCGAAATCGATGGCATCGGGCAGGCGGCGGTACTGCCGGTGATCGACCAGGCCATAGGCAAATTTGCCGCTGTGGCCGGAACTCGTTACCATGGTGGCCAGTTCGGGCAGTTGTCCACCGCGGCAAAGATCGGCAACGGAAGTGGCAAGAAAGGTTGATGATTTGTCCTGCAGGGGAAAGCGGGATCTGAATTCCTCCAGATTGCGGAAAGTGGCGGGCAGCCCCATTCTGCGGTAGTGAGGAACCTCGCGGATTGCCGCCGCTGCCGTGCGCAGCAGCAGCTTTTCGCTTTTTTCCAGTAATCCGGCGGCATCCGACCGCCGTAGAAGGAAATGCCAGAGACGCCGTTTCATCCGGCCCGTATCGAACATTCTTGCCGTCCCGCCTGTTGAGCTCATAAAGCTGCTTTCGCGGAATGGTAGCGATAAATGCTTATTTAATTCTTAAGTTATAAGGCGTAATTATTTTGTTGCGGTTTCGTAATGTTTCCGTTTCGATGACGGGAGCAAAATCAAGGGTGCCGGCGGCAAAAACATAATAATGCCGGTATCGGGTGCGGCACTGGAGGGCGTCATGGGATCAGCGGATCCGGGGCAGCGGGGGGCTTTCGCGATGCGCTGGGGCATCGTTTTTACCGGCAAGGAGGCGGAAGCATCCTTCCGCCGCTCCTATGTGCGTCACAACAAGCGGCTGCTGCGTATCGGCATGGCGCTGGCCATGCTCATGGGCGTGGTCTTTCTGCCGCAGGATTTCTCCCTTGCCCCTGACAGGGTTCACTGGACGGCGGGAGTGCGCCTGATCTTTCTTGTCGCCGTTCCCGGCCTGTGCATCTGGGCATCCCTGCAGCGGAATCTCGACCGCTATCACACCTGGTATGTCAGCGCGACCATCCTGTTGTATTATTTTGGTGTTCTCGCCCTGCTGGTCCTGCTTGAAGGCGGGAGAAGCCTGGCCGGAACCACGGCATTCAGCAATGTCTCGCTGATCATTGTCTTCACCTTCGCCGCCAGCACCCTGCGTTTTCTCGCCGCCTGCGCCGTATCCGTGCTGGTGGTGGTGATTTATCTGTTCTCCTACATTCTTTTTGCCGGTGACGGCCTGGCATCGTTTCTCGGCGGGGCGTTTTCCAATGCGCTGTTTCTGCTGCTGGTCGGCGGCTTTATCGGCTACAGCCGCGAATATTACCTGCGCCGCGCCTATGCGGCGGAAGCATTGCTGAAGCGCCGCTACCGCAATCTGGTCGAGGGCTCTATTCAGGGCATGGTGGTTTTCCGCGACTTCCGCCCCCTTTATGCCAATGATGCCCTGGCCAGGATCATGGGCCATGACAGTTATGTCTCCCTGCTTGAGACCGATAATCTGCTGGATTTCTATCCCGGGGAGGAGAGGGAGAAAATGCGCCGCCATGTCGAGGGGCTGATGGCCGGGCGCAATGTGCCCCATGTCTGCCATGCCTCGGCCATTACTCATGACGGGCGGCGCATATGGCTCGATCATGTCATGATGGTGGTTGACTGGTACGGAGAACCGGCGGTTCAGTGCACGGTGATCGACGTGACCGAGCGTATCCGCGCCGAGGCGGAACTGCGTCACGCACAGAAGCTGGAGGCCCTGGGCAAGCTGACCGGCGGTGTCGCCCATGATTTCAACAATCTTCTCGGCATCATCATCGGCAATCTCGAACTGGCGCAGGAACGTCTGGACAAGGATGATCCGCTGAGGCGGCTGATGGAACGCTCCCTCGGTGCCGCGGCACGCGGCGCACAGCTGACCCAGCGTCTTCTTGCCTTTGCCCGCAAGCAGCCCCTGCGCCCCAAAGATGTCGATCTGCCGGCGCTGCTGGAGGATTTCCGTGACCTGATGGAACGGGCCGCCGGGGATGACGTCTGTCTTCATATCAGGGCCGAAGGCGATGTGCCGCCGGTGCGAATCGATCCGGGGCAGCTTGAAAATGCCTTGCTCAACATGGTGATCAATGCCCGTGATGCGATGCCGGAAGGCGGCGATATTCATATCGATGTGCATCCGGCTTCCGGATCGGGGGAGCGGCGATGGGCCTGCCTGCATATCCGCGATACGGGCGAAGGCATGCCCCAGGACATCCGCGAGCATATCTTCGATCCCTTCTTTACCACCAAACCTGAAGGCAAGGGCACAGGGCTGGGGCTCAGCTCCGTCCACGGTTTCGTCAACCAGTCGGGCGGGCGGATCAGCGTTGAGAGCCAGCCGGGCAAGGGAACGGAATTCACCATAGTACTGCCCGCGGCCCGGGAAGAAGGGCGCGGCAGGGGTGATGAGGGAAAAACGGAATTGCCCAAGGGGCGCGGCGAACATGTGCTGCTGATCAACGCCAATGAGGAGATCCGCCGTTTCATGGTCATGGTGCTGCGCGATCTGGGCTATGTCGTCGATGATATGGACGAATTACCGGAACATCCGCCGGGCAATACGGTATCCGGCATTGGTTATGATGCGATTGTGGCCGATATCGCCGTTCCCCGGGATGTGGAGAGGCTTCAGGCCGCCGCCTGGGAAGCGGAGGCGGTTCGCGCCCGTCTGCTTCTTCTGTGCGATGCGGATACGCAGATGCCGGTGAAAGGTGCCGCCCTGCTGCGCAAACCGTTTCAGAAACGGGCCCTGGCCGAGGCGCTGCGCGCATTGCTCGACCGTGCCCCCCCCCTTGGTGCAACGGGGTGAGGGAGTCGGTCTGAAAGCAGATCGGGCATCGGGCTGAGGGGCCGTCCGGCAGTTTGTAACATATCTGTCACAGAACTGTAGTAATGGCGTCATCGTGCCGCCGTAGAGCATGCCCATGGCCTGGCGCACAGGCCCGATGATCCCGAAACAGGGGATCGCCAGCATGATCAGGAGAGATGACGTGATCAAGAAGATTGCCTATCTGACAGCCGCGGTTGTCGTGGCTTCCGCCACGGCGGCACAGGCCCGTGAACAAATCCGTATTGTCGGATCCTCCACCGTGTTTCCCTTTGCCACGGCGGTGGCCGAGCAGTTCGGCAAGACGACGAATTTCAAGACGCCGGTTGTCGAATCGACCGGTTCCGGTGGCGGGCTGAAGCTGTTCTGCGCCGGTGCGGGAATGGATACGCCCGACATTGCCAATGCCTCTCGGCGGATCAAGAAGTCGGAAATCAAGCGCTGCCACGAAAACGGCGTGAATGAAATCGTCGAAGTGCGCATCGGCTATGACGGCATCGTTATCGCCAACTCGAAAAAAGCCCCCCGCATGAATATGACCCTGCGGGATGTGTTCCTTGCTCTGGCCAAGCGTGTTCCAGGCAGCAAGGACGGTGAGCTGATCGACAATCCTTACAAGACCTGGAAAGACGTCAACCCCGCCCTGCCGGCTGAAAAGATCGAAGTTCTGGGGCCGCCGCCGACCTCCGGCACCCGCGATGCCTTTGCCGAACTGGCCCTTGAGGGGGGCTGCAAGACCTTCCCCTGGATCAAGGCGCTGAAGAAAAAGGACAAGAAGGCTTACAAGGCCCTCTGCCACACTATCCGTGAGGATGGCGTCTATATCGAGGCAGGCGAAAACGACAATCTGATTGTCCAGAAGCTGGAAGCCAATCCGCTGGCGCTTGGTGTCTTCGGTTTCAGCTTCCTCGATCAGAATGCCGACAAGATTCAGGGCTCGGTGATCAATGGCAAGGAGCCGACCTTCGAGAATATTGCCGAAGGCAGCTACCCGGTTTCCCGTTCGCTGCAGTTCTATGTGAAAAAGGCCCATGTTGGCAAGGTGCCGGGAATTCGTGAATATCTCGACGAGTTCACCTCCGAACGCGCCTGGGGCGAGGATGGCTACCTCGCTGATAAGGGGCTGATTCCGATGAGTGATGAGGAACGCGCCATGTGGCGCAAGAAGGCGATGAATCTGGAAGTGCTGAACTGACGGATCATCACTGTACTGCCCCCCGGAAGCCGCTCTTCCGGGGGGATTTTATGGATCGGTTTCATGTTTGATTTTCTGCCCATCATCGTTGTTCTGCTGCTGGCGGCGCTGGCATACCGATTTGGTGTGGCAAGGGCGCTGAACTGGCGCGGCAACAAGGAGGCGGGCGGCTCCCTGCATTCTCTGCCGGGATATTACGGACTCTATGTGGCCCTCTGGAGCGCGCTGCCGGCGCTTGTTCTGCTGCTGCTCTGGCGTTTCTCCGAGGGGCAGATCCTGTTTCTTTATCTGCGCGGATTGGTGGAGGGACAGCTTTCGGCCCTGGACGATACGGCCCGCACGGCGTTGCTGGAGGATATCCGCCGCCTTGCCCATGGCGGGGCGGTGTTGCGGGCGGACAATCCGGTCATGGTTGCCGCCATGGCCGGTTATGAGCGCATGTCCACTATCATCACAGCGGCGGCGCTGGTGGTGCTGGCGGCGGTTTCCGCCCTTGGTATTGCCTTGGCCCGTCGCCGGCTTTCGCCACGGCTGCGGGCGCGCAATGTGGTTGAGAAAGCGTTGCTCCTGCTCCTTATGGCCAGCGCGACCGTTGCCATCCTGACGACCATCGGCATTGTTCTCTCACTGCTGGGGGAATCCCTGCGTTTCTTCAATAAGGTGCCGGTTACGGATTTTCTCTTCGGTCTGACATGGAGTCCGCAAACCGCCATTCGTGCCGATCAGGTGGGATCCTCGGGCAGTTTCGGTGCCGTGCCGCTGTTTGCGGGCACTTTTATGATCAGCCTCATCGCCATGGCCGTTGCCGTGCCTGTCGGGCTGATGAGCGCCATCTATATGGCTGAATATGCCTCACCGCGCTTTCGCGATATCGTCAAGCCCCTGCTGGAGATTCTGGCCGGCATCCCCACCGTTGTTTACGGTTTTTTCGCCGCCCTGACCGTGGCGCCGCTGCTGCGTGACGGCGGGGCGCTGCTGGGTTTTGATGTCGCTTCCGAAAGCGCGCTGGCGGCGGGGATGGTGATGGGGATCATGCTGATACCCTTTATCTCCTCCCTGTCCGACGATGTGATCACCGCCGTGCCACGTTCATTGCGCGAAGGGGCTTACGGGCTGGGGGCAACAAAATACGAGGCGATTACCCAGGTGGTGCTTCCCGCGGCCCTGCCCGGGGTGGCGGGCAGTATTCTGCTCGCCGTTTCAAGGGCGATCGGCGAAACCATGATTGTTGTCATGGCGGCGGGCCTGTCGGCTAATCTGACCGCCAATCCCTTCGAGGCGATGACGACGGTGACGGTTCAGATCGTCACGCTTCTGATCGGCGATCAGGAATTCGACAGTGCCAAGACGCTGGCGGCCTTCGCGCTCGGCCTGGTGCTGTTCGTGATGACACTGATCCTGAATGTGGCCGCGCTGATGATCATCCGCAAATACCGTGAAAAATATGACTGATATTTCCCTGACGGATGCGGCCCGGAAGGACAGGGCACGCGAAAGACTGCTGAAGAAACGCTATGCGCGTGAAAGACGGTTGCGCTTTTTCGGCATGGCGGCAATTGCCTCCGCCCTGCTGTTTCTGCTGTTCATGTTCGGCACGATTTTTTATCAGGGCTGGGGGGCGTTCTTTCAGACCCAGATCCGCCTTGAGGTGAAGCTCGACCCCGCCCGGATCGACCCGCAGGGCACGCGCAGTACCGAATCCCTTATCCGCGGTGATTATGGTAGCGTGATCAAGAAGGCGCTGAAACAGCGTTTTGGCAAGATCCGCAAACGCCGCGAACGCCGTCAGCTCTATCAGCTTGTGGGGAGTGCCGGCGCCGATACGCTTAGACGTCTGGTTATTTCCCAGCCGGATCTCATCGGCCGGAAGGTGGCGGTTTGGCTGCCGGCATCCGATGATGTCGATCAGTATTTCAAGGGATATGTCGATCCCGATCTGAAGGAGGGGGAGCGGCGCCTCAGCGACCGGCAGATTGCCTGGATTGAGACCCTGCGCCGGGATGGCGATATCCGGAAGGTTTTCAACACCACCTTCTTCACCGCCGGTGACAGCCGCGAGCCGGAGCAGGCGGGTATTCTGGGGGCGGTTCTGGGATCCTTCTACACACTGATCGTCACCCTGGTCATTTCCTTCCCCCTGGGGGTGATGGCGGCAGTA
>CAYXDL010000118.1:0-7332 GCA_964463775.1 uncultured Hyphomicrobiales bacterium | reverse complement strand
CGATGTGCTGTTGCGCCTGTGCAATGGCGAGGCGGTGGAACTGTCTGTCGATGATGGCGCCGACATCGTTCTGCAAAGCGGGGAGGCCCCCATCGTCAACGGCGTGCGCGAGGAACGCATGCGCGTCGGCTGCGGTTCGGCAACCATTGGCATGTTTGCCCGCCAATGGCATGGCCTGGTCGATGAGGTGGTGGTGGTGGACGATCACATCACCGGTGTGCTCTCCGAACATCAGGCGGGAAAAATGCTTGGTGTGAAGCCGACGGGCATCCGCATTCGCGGCCGCCGTTCGACGCCGGGGCGGTATTTCCAGGTGGCTGAACCGGGTACGGGCTGGGGGGGAACCGACATCACCGATCCCCTGACCATTCTGGATGATTTCGACCCCCGTTATGCCCGGCCGGGGCTGAGTCTGCTGATGGTCTCCACCACCGGCATGCAGTATGCCTATTACGAACTGGACGGGGATCTGCGTCCTGTGCAGCATGACCTGCCCGAACGCCTGCGCCGTTCCGTCGATCTGGTTGCCGAGAATTGCGAACCGGCTCTGTGTTCGATCCTGTTCATGGGGGGCGCGGGCGGATCGCTCCGTGCCGGGGTGACGGAAAACCCGGTGCGCCTGACCCGTTCGGTCAAGGATTCCCTGACCTATGTATCCTGCGGCGGTGCACAGGCTTATGTCTGGCCGGGCGGCGGCATCACGGTCATGGTCGATGTGGCGCAGATGCCGCAGAATGCCTTCGGTTATGTGCCGACCCCGGCGCTGGTGGCGCCGATCGAATTCACCATGCGCCTTGACGATTATGCCGCTCTCGGCGGTCATATGGACCGGGTGGAACGGCTGGAGGATGTGCTCAGGCGCAGCGATCTGCGCGAACTGCCGCATCGGGGCGACAATCCATGGCCGACCCTGCCGCTGAATTTCCGCTGGAAGGGCGGGGATGATAACGATCAGGAGGGCGGCGGATGATGAAGGCCGAAGCGTTCACCCTCGATGGCGGGCGGCGGCTGCGCCTGTGTCACGGACCGATCGATCTGATCATCGATGCGGATCTGCCCACCATTCGGGATCAAGCGGTTCATGGCGGGGCCATGGCGCGGTTTGCGACCATTCTCGATGAGTTATGCGCCGAACTGCCGCTGCTGCGCTCGCCCGATTCCTGCCGCTGGCGGCATATCGGCGGTGTTGTGGCCCAACGCATGGTGCGGGCCGTGATGCCCCATGCACAGGCGGGGCGCTTCATCACCCCGATGGCGGCGGTGGCGGGCGCCGTTGCCGATGAAATCCGCGATCATCTCCTGACCCTGCATGCGGCTGAACGGATCATGGTCAATAATGGCGGTGATATTGCCCTGCATCTGGCCGGGAAGGCCCACTGCACCATCGGCATGGTGCCCGGCCTGCAGCGACGTCTTGCCGGGCGCATCACCCTGACGGCGGAGGATGGCATCGGCGGTATCGCCACCAGTGGCTGGCGCGGACGCAGCCATTCGCTGGGCATTGCCGATGCGGTAACGGTGCTTGCGGACAGTGCGGCGGCGGCCGATGCGGCGGCGACGCTGATCGCCAATGCCGTCGATCTGCCGGGGCATCCGGCCATTGCCCGCCTTCCGGCCCGCGAACTGGCGCCTGACAGCGATCTGGGAGAGCGGCTGGTGACGGTTGATGTCGGTGCCCTGCGCCCGGAGGAGATTTCCCGGGCACTCGATGGCGGGTTGCGCCTGGCCGGAAAGATGGCCGCGGGCGGCCTGATCGCGGCGGCGGCGCTGTTGCTGGGCGATGAGGTCCGCACCACGGCCAGCCGGCTTATGCGGACCGCGGCACAGATCGGCCCCCACATACGGGAAGAGAGAAGGGAAACGGCCCATGCCTGAAGTCGATATCCGCAAGAAGGTTTATCTTTCCGAAGAAATATTTCACGAATTCGGACCCGTTGCGGCGGTGCCGCTTCGCCGGGCGGCGGCGCTGACGGTGATCGCCAACCCCTTTGCCGGGCGCTATGTCGAGGATATCGCCGGTTTCATGGAGGATCTGAAACCGCTAGGGCTGGAGATGGCCGGGGATCTGGTTGCGATGCTCGGCGGCGATCCCGCCATTGTCGAGGGGTTCGGCAAGGGGGCGATCGTCGGATGTGCCGGGGAACTGGAACACGGGGCCCTGTGGCATGTGCCGGGGGGATATTCCATGCGTGCGGTGCTGGGCGATGCCAAGGCGATCGTGCCGTCGGCCAAGAAGGTCGGCGGGCCCGGCACGCGGCTGGATGTGCCCATCACCCATGTCAATGCCTCCTATGTGCGCAGTCATTTCGATGCCTGGGAGCTTGGGGTGAACGATGCCCCGCGCGCTGATGAAATGGTCGTCTGTCTGGTGATGACGACCGGGCCGCGCATCCATGCCCGTGTCGGCGGGCTGGCGGCGGCGGATGTGAAAGGGGAGGACGGTCTGAGATGAAAGCCAAGATCAGAAAACTGGTGGTGGTGGTCGAGGAAACGCGCAAGGAAATGGGACAGAAGATCGACCCGCCGACACGCCGGGCGGCGGCGGTGGCGGTGATAGAGAATCCCTTTGCCGGGCGTTATGTCGAGGATCTGGAGGAACTGATGGATATCGGTGCCGAGCTGGGCGGGCTGCTGGGAGAAAAATGTGTTGCCGCCCTCGGCATCGCGCCTGCGGAGGCGGAGAGTTACGGCAAGGCGGCGATGGTCGGTGAGAATGGCGAGCTGGAACATGCTGCCGCCATCCTGCATCCGCGCCTGGGGGCGCCGCTGCGCAAGGCGGTGGAGAAGGGCGCGGCCCTGGTACCGTCATCGAAGAAGATGGGCTCGCCGGGACAGGTGCTGGACATTCCCCTTGGGCATAAGGATGCAGCCTATGTGCGCAGCCATTTCGACGGCATGGAAGTGCGCATCAACGACGCCCCGCGCGCCAATGAAATCATGGTTGCCGTGGCGGTAACCGATTCCGGCCGTCCCCTGCCGCGTGTCGGCGGGCTGAAGGCCAGTGAGGCGAAGGGAGAGGACGGTCTGCGCTGATCGATGAACCGTAGCGTTGCGTGTTTATCCGGAATTTTCCCGGTAGGGAAATTGTTCCGAAATAATAAGAACACTAACAAGTATTTGTTTTTTCGGTGTTTTTTTCGGGTTTGGAGTTTCTGTCGCAGCCTGAATCGTATAGGCAGGAAGCTCCATCCACTTGCGAAACCGGTATCCGCGCGCCTTTGTGCGCCAAACCGTGAAGGGAGGACAGACATGTTGACGCGTCGTAATCTTTTATCCTTGGCCGGGGGCGCGCTTGCCCTGGGCGTGGTGGCAGGAAGCGCTCATGCGGCCGAAACCATCCGCATCGGCGAAATCAATTCCTATACCCGCCTGCCGGCGTTTACCGAACCCTACCGCAAGGGCTGGCAACTGGCGGTGGAGGAGATCAACGCCAAAGGTGGCGTGAACGGCCACAAGCTGGAGGTGATCAGCCGCGATGACGGCGGCAAGCCGGGCAATGCGGTCAAGATTGCCGAGGAACTGGTGCGCAAGGACAAGGTGGCCCTCATTGCCGGCACCTTCTTCTCGCATATCGGTCTGGCGGTTGCGGATTTCGCCAAGCAGAACAAGGTGCTGTTCCTGGCCGCCGAACCGCTTTCCGATGCCGTGGTCTGGGCCAAGGGCAATCGTTATACCTTCCGCCTGCGTCCGTCCACCTATATGCAGGCGGCGATGCTGGCGCGCGAGGCCGCCAAGACCGGTGCCAAGAAATGGGCGACGGTGGCGCCCAATTACGCTTATGGCAAGGATGCGGTGAAAGCCTTCAAGAAGGTGCTGAAATCGATCGATCCCTCGGTTGAATTCGTCGAGGAACAGTGGCCGCCCCTGTTCAAGATCGATGCCGGTTCGACGGTGCGGGCGATAGAAGCCGCCAAGCCGGACGGAATCTATAACGTCACCTTCGGCGGGGATCTGGCCAAATTCGTGCGCGAGGGATCCCTGCGCGGCCTTTTCGAGGGGCGTACCGTCGCCAGCCTGCTGACGGGGGAGCCGGAATATCTCGCCCCCCTGAAGGACGAGGCGCCGGAAGGATGGATCGTTACCGGCTATCCGGTCGAGCAGATTACCAACCCGGCGCACAAAGCCTTCTATGACGCCTACAAGAGCAAATGGGGCGAGGCCCCGAAGACAGGTTCCCTGGTCGGCTATAACACCATGCTGTCGATCGCCGCGGCGCTGAAGCGGGCCAAGGGGATGGATTCCGAATCCCTGGTCGAGGCCATGGAAGGGCTGAAGCTCGCCACCCCTGCAGGGGAGATCGAATTTCGCGCCATCGATCATCAGTCGACCATGGGCGCCTGGGTCGGCCGTATCGGCCTGAAGGATGGCAAGGGCGTGATGGTCGACTGGTATTACGCCCCCGGGGCCGATTACCTGCCCTCTGATGAGGAAGTGCGCAAACTTCGCCCGGCGGGCTGAAGGCGCTGATATCCGGCGAATGTCTTCCGGGGCGTCCGGCCCCGGAAGACATCCTTAGCGCAAGGCGGGTGTGTGGACGCAGCGTCAGCAGGAGAGGTAGGCTGAATGGGGTTTTATTTCGCACAGTTCCTGACCGGGCTGGCCAATGCGTCATCGCTGTTTCTGATCGCCTCCGGTCTGTCGATCATCTTCGGGGTGACGCGCATCGTCAATTTCGCCCATGGATCCTTCTACATGCTGGGGGCCTATCTGGCCTATACGCTGGTCGGGGTGCTGCCTTACGGCATCCTCGGCTTCTGGGGCAGCGTCATTCTGGCGGCGGTTATCGTCGGCGCCATCGGCGTCGTCATGGAGGTGCTGCTGCTCAGGCGGATCTATCATGCGCCTGAACTGTTTCAGCTTGTCGCCACTTTCGGTGTGGTGCTGATCATTCAGGATGCCACCCAGGCGATCTGGGGGGCGGAGGATCTGGTCGGCCCCCGCGCTCCCGGCCTGAAAGGGGCGGTCCGTATCTTCGGCGAGCCGATCCCCCAATACGATCTGGCGCTGATTGTCATCGGTCCGCTGGTGCTTGGTGCCGTATGGCTGCTGATGAACCGCACCCGCTGGGGCGTTCTGGTGCGTGCCGCCACCGAGGACCGGGAAATGACGGCAGCTCTTGGTGTCAATCAGGCGTTGCTTTATACGGGGGCCTTCTTTCTCGGCTCCTTTCTTGCCGGTCTGGGCGGCGCGGTGCAGCTGCCGCGTGAAAGTGTCAGCCTGCTGATGGATCTGAACATCATTGCCGAGGCCTTCGTCGTGGTGGTGATCGGTGGCATGGGCTCGATTGCCGGTGCCTTTCTTGCCGCCGTGATCATTGCCGAACTGAACGCCTTCGGCATTCTGATCATGCCGCAGATCACGCTGGTTCTGCCGTTTCTGGTCATGGGGCTGGTGCTGGTTCTGCGCCCCTGGGGTCTGCTGGGGCGGCCGCTGCCGCCGGAAGGCGTACACGAGGCGGAGATCGAACAATCCCTGCCCCTGCCGCGCTCCTGGCGCCGCGCCGGCATTCTGGCGCTGGTTGCGGGGCTGCTGGCGCTGCCGATGCTGGGCGGGGAATTTACCACCATACTGGTCACGGATATTCTGGTGGTGGCCCTGTTTGCCAGCAGCCTGCATTTCATCATGGGCACGGGAGGCATGGTTTCCTTCGGTCATGCCGCCTATTTCGGCCTGGGGGCCTACGGGGCGGCGATGCTCGTGAAATATCTCGGCCTGGGGATGGAGGCCGGGCTGATCGCAGCCCCTCTCGCCGCGGCCGCCGGTGCATTGGTGGCGGGGTGGTTCTGTGTCCGTCTGAGCGGTGTCTATCTGGCGATGCTGACCCTGGCCGCGGCGCAGATTCTCTGGTCCGTCGCCTTTCAGTGGCAGGACGTCACCGGCGGGGATGACGGCATCCTCGGCATCTGGCCCGCACCCTGGGCCTCAGACAAGACGGTATTCTATTATCTGGCGCTGGCCCTGTGCGGTGGCGGCATTTACGCCCTGCGTCATATCGTCGGGTCGCCATTCGGTTATGTGCTGCGCGGCGGGCGCGATTCACCGGTCAGGACCGAAGCCATCGGCATCGATCTGCGCCGCCATCAGTGGTTCGCCTTCATTCTCGCCGGGGCTTTCGCCGGGGTGGCCGGCGGGGTTTACGTCTTTTCCAAGGGATCGGTCTTTCCGGATGAACTGGCGATTCCCCGCTCCATCGACGCGCTGATCATGGTGTTGCTCGGCGGGGTCCAGTCCGCCGCCGGTCCGGTGGTCGGCGCCACGGTTTTCACCCTGCTGGAGGACTGGGTCAGCCGCATCGACTACTGGCGGGCGATTTTCGGCGCGATCATTCTGGTGATCGTGATCGTGGCACCGCTGGGGGTGGCCGGATATCTCGCCCGGCTGCTGCGCCTGGTGCTGCGTCCCTCTCAGGCCGGGGAGGACAGGCCATGACGGATATTCTGACGGTCGAGGGTCTGTGCAAATCCTTTGGCTCGCTGGCGGCGGTCAATGACGTTTCCTTCAGCCTGCGTCAGGGGGAATTGCTGGCACTGATCGGACCGAATGGCGCGGGCAAGACCACCTGCTTCAATATGCTGGGCGGACAGCTGCGCCCCGATCGCGGTTCGATCCGTTTTCAGGGACGGGAACTGGTCGGGCTGAAACCGCGCCAGATCTGGCGGTTGGGGATCGGCCGCACTTTTCAGATTACGGCAACCTATCCGTCGATGAGCGTGGCCGAAAACGTGCAGATGGCGCTGATTTCCCACCACAGGCGGACCCTGTCGCTGTGGGGGCGGGCCAGCGCTCTGTACCGGGGGCGGGCGCTGGAACTGCTGGAAATGGTCGATATGGCCTCCCAGGCGGAACGGCTGGCCGGCATTCTTGCCTATGGCGATCTCAAACGCCTCGAACTGGCCATTGCCCTGGCCCATGATCCGGCGGTATTGCTGATGGATGAGCCCACGGCGGGCATGGCGCCGGCCGAACGGCTGGATCTGATGGCACTGACGGCCGATATTGTTTCCCGGCATGGGGTTTCCGTCCTCTTTACCGAACATGACATGGATGTGGTTTTTGCCCATGCCGACCGGGTGATGGTGCTCAATCGCGGCGAATTGCTGGCGGTTGGCCCGGTGGAGGCGGTGCGCGCCGACCCCCGGGTGCAGGAAACCTATCTGGGCGGCGGCACCATGTTTGCCGGCAATGGCGGCGGAGGGACGCATGCTTGATCTCGATCGGGTCAGCACCTGTTACGGACGGGCGCGCATTCTCCATGACATCGGCTTTTCCGTGGCCGAGGGGCAGGTGGTGGCCCTTCTGGGGCGTAATGGCGCGGGCAAGACCACGACCATG
>CAYXDL010000117.1:0-7343 GCA_964463775.1 uncultured Hyphomicrobiales bacterium | reverse complement strand
GGCAGCATCTCTCGGCGCTGCCTTCTTCGCTGTTGATGATTGTCCCATAGTGGCCTCCTCCTTCCCGAAAATAGAACGGGAAGAAGGTTAAGTGAGCAAGTCACCTGAGTGCTGAACAGGAGGACTTCCTGAAAAACAGCCCCCAGCTATGCGGGCGGGGTGGTGAGGATGCTGCCCTCTATACGGCGGATGCCGTCATCGCCATGGAAGTAATAGGCGATCAGGACCTTGCCATCCTCCAGCAGGCAGGCGGAGGGATAGCCGATATCGCGTCCCGGCCCGTCATCGCGGATGATGATCTCCGCTGCCGTGTCGATATTGCTGCAGTCGCTGTCGATGATACGGGCGCGGATGCCATAGGGGCGGTGGCGGTAGCCATAGACGAGGAGATTACGCCCGTCGCCCAGCGGACAGATATCAGCGGGGTGTCCACGCAGGTTGTGGATCCGGGGCGCGGACCAGCTGGCCCCGCCATCGGCGGAACGGATGGTCGCCAGATGGTCGTCATGGCCGCCGGTGCGCAGAAAGGCGATCACCTCTCCTTCCGGGGTGGTGTGCAGGCAGGGTTCGACATATTGGTGCGCGCCGCTTTCATCGAACAGGGCCGTGGTCAGGAACGACCAGTGTTCGCCCCGGTCATCGGAGGCGAAGACATGAATGCCGCAGGTGGCATCATCAGGGCGGACCATGCCATAGGTCGCCTGCAGGACACGCCCTGAGGGCAGCACCGCCGCCCGCCCGCGCAACGCCCCGCCGTGATAGGGTTTGCGCCCCGGGATCAGATCGGGCAGGCCGGGAATGGCGGGCAGGTAGTCATGCATGCTCCAGCTTGCGCCCTCATCGTCGCTGTAACGGGTGAAGGCCCCCCAGAACAGGAAGAACAGCCCGTCCTTTCCCGGCTTGCCGAGATAGGTTTTCGTATATTGGCTGACGGCGGGTTCGTGACGGGCGCTGAAGGGATACCAGGAAAAGGAACCCAGAAGGATGCGCCCGCCGGGCAGGCGGGTCAGGCTGGCATCCTGATCGGCGGCCTCGACATTGGGAGGCAGAGGGCGACAGGGCCCGGCAGGAAAACCCTCCGCATTCAGATCCATGGCCACGAGGGTGGAGCGGGCATCGACATGATCGAACAAAGGCTCTGTCGGCGCGTTGACATGATCCGGCGGATAAAGCCAGTGCGGATCCCGCGCCAGGCGAAAGCAGAGCAGGGCGCCGCCGGGGCGTGACAACAGCGAGGGAAAGGCGGCGTAAAACCGCGGATCATGGAACAGCGTCAGATGCCTGATGGGCGGGGCTGCCATGGTCACCTTCCGGGTGTCCAGTCCTTGCGGATCCGGCGGAAGGGGCGCAGCCCGTCTGTGGGGTCGGCACGCCAGAGACGTTCGGGTTCTTCCGTGGCGGTGGCGGTCTTGCGCCCGTCACCATCGGCGATGAAGCCGTCGCGCACACCGGCAATGACCCGGCCGATATCATCGGGCAGCCAGCAATGCCCGGCGGCGAATTCCGCCCCTTTGCCCTCAAGGTCAAGATGGAATTCGATCACTGCCGCCTGCCAGCGGAAGACGGCGCGATAAATCACCCCTTCATTGACGCTGTGATCCGACCAGCCGGTCTCACAGGCGAAAAGCTGGCGCAGCGTGGCGATGGCGGCAAGGTTGCAGTCCTCCGGCCGGGTGGGATAGGCGGAATGGCAATGCAGCAGGGTCGGCGCAGCGCAGCCATGGCGGCGCAGCACGGTCACCGCATGGCCGATTTCGGACATGTTGGCCATGCCGGTGGACAGGATCACGGGTTTGCCTGTTTCCGCGACCGCCGCCAGCAGGCCATCCCAGGGCAGCTCGTAGGAGGATATCTTGTAGAAGGCGACATGAGGGCGCAGGATTTCAACTGCCTCCAGATCGAAGGGGGTGCAGGAAAAGGCGATATTTCTTTCCCTGCAGCGTTCGGCGATCGGAGGAATCAGGGCGGGGTCAAGCTCCCACTGCCTGCGGGCGCGGTGTTCAGGGCTTTTCTCCAGGATTTCCGGGGCGAAGAGTTTGTCGATGCGGAAAAGCTGAAACTTCACCGCATCGCAGCCGATGGCGGCGGCCGTATCGATGAAGGCGAGGCAGCGCGCAAGGTCGTTACCATGGTTGCTGGAAATTTCGGCGATGAACTGCACCTGTTTCATGATGATGTCCTCAGGATCCCTGTTAATGCTTCGGCGACCCGATGAACATCGGCCTTTTGCATGCCGGCATGCAGGGGCAGTGACAGGGCTTTGGCGAAATAGGCCTCCGCGCCGGGGAAATCCCCGTCCCTTGCCGCCTCGGCAAAGGCGGGCTGGCGGTGCAGGGGAATGTAATGAACCTGGGTGCCGATACCCCTTTCCCGAAGGCTGCGCATGACATCGCCACGGCCGGCGCCGGCTGCGGCGAAATCAATCAGGGCCACGGCCAGATGCCAGGCCGGGTTTTGTCCGGGTAATGCTTCCACCATGCGGATCAGGGGCCTGAACGGCGCGAAAGCCGTGCAATAGGCGTCATGCAGACGGCGGCGGCGGGCGATGAAATCATCCAGCTTGCCCATCTGGCTGAATGCCAGGGCGGCGTGAATGTCGCTGAGGCGGTAATTGAGGCCGGTTTCATGGATTTCATAATGCCATGGATTGATGTTTCCGGCGGAATCGGAGGCGTCCGGGGCCGTGAAAGCGGCCGCCTCGCGGATGATGCCGTGATTGCGCAGCCGGCTCAGCCGCCTGGCCAGCCCGTCATCCTCCGTGGTGATGGCGCCCCCCTCGCCGGCGGCGATGGTTTTGACCGGATGGAACGAGAACACGGTCATATCGGCATCATCACACCCGGCCCGCTGTTCCTGTCCATCCTGCAGATAGCGGCTGCCCAGCGCATGGCAGGCATCGGCGACAATACGGATGCCGCGGGGGCGTGCGATGGCGGCAATGGCGGCGATATCGGCACACTGGCCGTTCAGATGAACCGGAAAAACAGCGCGTACCGGGCCGGGGGCGCGCTTCAGGGCCGCCGTGAAATGCTCAGGATTCATCAGGCCGGTTTCACGGTCGACATCCGCCAGCACCACCCGCGCGCCGGTGAAGGCCGGCGCCGCGGCGGTGGCGGCAAAGGTCACATCCGGCACGATCACACAGTCATCCGGGCCGAAATCCAGGGCCATCGCCGCCAGATGCAGCGCGGCGGTGCCGCTGGAACAGGCAATGGCATGGCGGGCGCCGGTGGCATGGCGCAGGGCATCCTCGAAGCGTTCGACGGCCGGGCCTGTGGTCAGCCAGTCGCTGCGCAGTACATCGGCAACGGCCCGGATGTCGTCCTCATCGACAAGCTGGCGGCCATAGGGAAGAAAGGGGGGGGGCCGGTTATCGGTGTGGTTCTCAGCAATCCGCGCCCTGCAGAAGCGAGAGCAATGCCTCCTCGTTCAGCCATTCATCATTGGTGTCGGAGGCATAGGAAAAGTTTTCATCCACCGGATTGGCGCCATTGTCGGAATAGGCCTCGCGGCTCCACCATTTGAAGCTGGGCTCGATGATGTAGCGGTCATCGATTTCAAGGGTATGACGGGCCATTTCCAGCGGAATCAGGGTTTCATGCAGTTTTTCGCCCGGGCGGATGCCGATCACCCGATGTTCCTTGCCCGGCGCCAGGCAGCGGGCGAGATCCACGACTTTCATGCTCGGTATCTTGGGGACGAAGATTTCCCCGCCGCGCATCATCGCCATCGAGGACATGACGAAGTTGACCCCCTGGGCCAGGGAGATCCAGAAACGCGTCATGCGCGGATCGGTGATGGGCAGGGAATCCGCCCCCTCGGCCAGCAGTTTGCGGAACAGCGGCACCACGCTGCCGCGCGAGCCGACGACATTGCCGTACCGCACCACGCTGAAACGGGTGCCGATACTGCCGGAAAGATTGTTGGCAGCGATAAAGATCTTGTCCGAGGCCAGCTTGCTGGCCCCATACAGATTGATCGGATTGGCCGCCTTGTCGGTGGACAGGGCAACGACCCGCTGCACATCGTTACGCAGGGCGGCCGTGACGATGTTTTCCGCGCCGACGACATTGGTACGGATACATTCGAACGGGTTGTATTCGGCGATGGAAACCTGTTTCAGGGCCGCGCAATGCACGACATAGTCGATTTCGCGAAAGGCCATCTTCAGCCGGTCGAGGTCGCGCACATCGCCGATAAAGAAACGGATGAACGGATATTTCTCCGGCGGGAATTTCGCCGCCATTTCATATTGTTTCAGTTCGTCCCGCGAATAGATGACCAACCGCCTCGGCGTGAAATTTTCGACGATATGGCGGGTAAATCTCTGCCCGAAGGATCCGGTCCCGCCGGTGATCAGGATTGATTTGCCGTTCAGGTCCATATCCGGCGATGAGAAACTGCGAATATCCGTCAATGTCATGATCCCCGTCTGTTTCCGCCGCCGCAGGCAGCGTGTCGAAAAGCCCCCTGAGCATGTTCAGGGCAGGAGTTTACCAAAAGCCGGGAGGCGGAAGCAAAAAACATGCATGGCGCAGGCCGGCATATCGGGGGCGCCCTCATGGCGGTATCGTTTCGATGCGGATCGAGGATATCGCATCCTCGGCACGGCGGATGGCATCCTCGCGGTCATGCCCGCGCATGATGACCACGGCGGCACGCCCGACATGGCTGGCCAGTGGCGGGATGATGTCACCGATGCCAAAACGGCTTTCGCACAGGATGCAGTCATCGCGCGCACGCACGGCTTCGATTCCTTCGATGGCAACCACACGACCGGCTTCGGGAAAAGCGAAGCGCTGGCAGGTTCCGGCGCCGGGGCGGGGCTGCAGGCGGGCCGGATCGAGGCGTTCCCCCAATGCCTGGCGGGCTGCCAGCGGTACCAGCGGCACGCCATAGCTGATGGGTATCTCGTATGTGCACAGATAACCGCCGGAAAGCCGGGCGGCGACCTCGATGATATGGGCCTGGCCCTGATGGATGACCACATCACCCTTGAGCGGTCCTGAAGCGATGCCCAATGCCTGTGCGGCACGGGTCAGCTGTGCATCCGCATCGGCAAGGATGGCGGGGGAGAGGCGGCTTGGCAGATCGCCGCCATCCTCGATCACATGAGGGGCGAATTGTACCAGACGGCTGTAATTGCGGTCGGCATAACCGGCATTATGGCAGATGCCGTCGAGGACGAGCCCCTCGGTGCTCAGCTGGGGGCCGTCGAGATAGGCTTCCACCATGACCCGGCCGCTGGGGGATTGCTCCGCCGCCAGCTTCCAGGCTGTGGCCAGATCCTCCGGCCTGCGGATCAGGCTCACGCCACGGGCGCCGCGGCTGTCCACCGGTTTGACGATGACCGGCAGGCGATCGCCGGCCAGGGCATGCAGGGTTTCGGCATCATTGGCGGCGGCGAACCAGGGAATGCGCACCCCGGCGGCGGAGAGTTTCTCCTTCATCAGCAGCTTGTCGGTTGCGGCACGCGCCGCATCAGGGGAAATGCCGGGCAGGTTAAGCGCTGATGTGACGGCGGCGGCAGTATGGGGGGCATCGCAGGCCAGACACAACACCCCGTCGATCCGCCCGCCGGCGGCAAGAAAATCCTGTACGGCGGCAAGGGTTTCGGCAGGATCATAGGGATTGGCGATGAGGCCGTGATCGGCCAGTTTCAGACCCGGCGCCTCCGGGTTGCCGTCGCTGACGATGATGCGGATGCCGAGATCCTCGCGAATCTGGCGGATGCCTTCCACGGTTTCGGTGCCGCCGCTGAGGACCAGCAGGGTTTTGCGCATCCGGCTCATGAGCGATAGGGCCACATGCCATCCAGCCGTTGCCCGGCCATCAGCATCGGCGAGACATCCTCGCGCGGGTCGATCAGGCAATGTAGCAGGGCCGGCCCCGGTGTCTCAAGGATGGCGCGGCAGGATTCCTCACACAGTTCCGGATCTTCCAACCGCAGGGCGGTGATGCCATAGCCTTCGGCAATGGCGGCAAAATCGGGATTGGTCTTGCCGCCGCAGGCCAGGTCACGCTGCCAGTTGAAGTTCTGGAACTGGGAGACAATGCCAAGGCGGCGATTGTCCAGCAGGAAGATTTTCACCGGCAGGCCGTGTTCGGCAATGGCGCCCAGTTCCTGGATATTGATCTGGAAACTGCCATCGCCGACGAAACAAAGCGGCAGGGCATCGGGCACGGCCAGCGCCGCGCCGATGATTGCAGGCAGATCATAGCCCATGGCACCATGGCCGGCCGATGTCAGCCAGATGCGGTCGGGCAGGTCGTAGGTGAAATGCCGCGCCGCCCATTGCTGATGCGATCCGACGCCGGAGCTGACGGCCACCTTGCGCCCCCGTGTCAGGGCATCGACGGTTGCGATGATCGTCTGTGGCTTCAGCCCGCCGTCATGCATCGGCATGAGGGGGTATTGCCGTTTCCAATCCGCGATTTGTTCAAGCCAGGCCTTCCGCCCGGCCTGTGGTTTGTCCGCTGTAAGTTCTGCCAGCGCTGGCAATACGGCGTTCAGATCGCCCTGAAGCACCTGGTCGAGACGGGTACGGGCATGGGTGATTTCGGCCGCGTCGATATCGATGCGCAGAATGCGGGCGCCGGGGGCGAAATCATCGGTTTCGGTTCCGGTCTGGCGCAGGTCGAGGCGGGATCCCAGCACCAGCAGCAGATCGGCATTCTGAATGGCAAGCCCGGCGCTCTGGTTGCCCGTATGCCCGTGGAAGCCGAGTGAGAGATCATCATCGCTCGGAAAGGCACCGAGGGCGGGCAGGCTCTGGCTGACCGGGATGGTGCCGCTGTGCGCAAGGCGGCGCAGGGCATCGCGGGCAGGGGTGCTGCGGCAACCGGCCCCGGCGATGATGACGGGGCGTTCGGCCGTGGCGATGGCATCGGCCATTTCCCGCAGAAGGGCGGTATTCCCGGAATCGGGTTCCGCAGACGCGCCCCCGGCTGCGGCCATATCGGCGGGGAAAGCAGCCGGGATGGATTCTGCCTCGCCGCGCTGTACGTTCATCGGCAGGTCCACCACCACCGGGCCAGGGCGGCCTTCGGTCAGGGTTTTCAGCGCCTGAGTCATGATTTCAGGAAGATCGTCAGGGGTTTTGGCCACATGCACGGCCTTGGCAATGGGGGCCATGATCGCGGCGGTGTCGGTTTCCTGAAAGCCCTTCTGACGCACGGTGCCGGGGCGGCGCATGTCGGCGGTGCCGACTTGTCCGGTCAGAAACAGGACAGGCAGGGAATCGAAATAGGCATCGGCCAGCGGGGTGACGGCATTGGTCGCCCCGGGGCCGGAGGATACGAGTGCCACCTGTATTTCCCCCGTGGCGCGCGCCGCGCCGACG
>CAYXDL010000116.1:0-7344 GCA_964463775.1 uncultured Hyphomicrobiales bacterium | reverse complement strand
CAGCCGTCCGGCAGTGTCGATCAGCAGCAGGTCCATATTCTGCGCCTGTGCCTGCTGAAGCGCGCCATAAGCCAGCCCGGCGGCATCGGCGCCGGGCTTCCCGGCGATGACTGGGCTGCCGGTGCGCTCTCCCCAGATCTGAAGCTGCTCGATCGCCGCGGCACGGAAGGTGTCTCCGGCAGCCAGCATCACCTTCAGCCCCTCCGCAGTGAAATGCCTGGCCAGCTTGCCGATGGTGGTGGTTTTGCCGGTACCGTTGACGCCGACGACAAGAACCACATGCGGTCTGTGCGCCGGATCGGGGATGAGGGGTTTGGCGACGGGGCTCAGGATCGCTTCGATTTCATCGGCCAGGGCTTCGCGGATCTCGCGTTCGCTGACATCCTTGTTGAATCGGGTTCTGGCGATATTGGCACAAATGCGTGCCGAGGTCGAAACGCCGAGATCGGCGGCGATCAGCAGTTCTTCCAGCTCCTCCAGAGCCTCGGCATCCAGCTTGCGCTTGGTGAACAGGCTGGAAATATTGCCTGTCAGGGCGGAGGTGGATTTCTTCAGCCCTTTGGCCAGGCGGGAGAACCAGTTTTTTTCACTCATGCTTCGCTTCCGATCAGTATATTGCCTTCGCGCCGCAGGATGCGGGTATTCACAATGGTGCCGGGCGGGGCGGGGTGTTCCACCCTGACGGTGGCGAAATGGCGGCTGCGGCCGATGGTGTCCTTTTCCATCAGAACATCGGTTTCCCGGCCGATGAAGCGCTCGAGGAAGGCAGCCGCCGCATCGTCTCCCGCCGCGCGCAGCCGGGCGGCGCGTTCCTTGCGCAGGGGGGGCGGAACCTGAGGCATCCGCGCCGCCGGGGTGCCCGGGCGCGGAGAATAGGGAAAGGCATGCAGCCAGGTCAGGCCGCATTCACCGATCAGGTCGAGGGTATGGGTGAACATTTCCTCCGTTTCGGTCGGGAAACCGGCGATGATGTCGGCGCCGAAAACGATATCGGGGCGCAAATCGCGCGCGCGGGCGCAGACATCGATGATGTCGGCACGGCTGTGGCGGCGCTTCATGCGCTTGAGAATCATGTCATCCCCGGCCTGCACTGAAAGATGCAGATGGGGCATCAGGCGGTCTTCCTCGGCGATCAGGCGCCAGAGGTCCTCATCGATCTCGACCGGGTCGAGCGAGGAAAGGCGCAGGCGCTTCAGCTCCGGCACATGGGCCAGCAGGCGGCGCACCATCTGCCCCAGGCCCGGCCGGCCGGGAAGGTCGGCGCCGAATGAGGTGATATCGACCCCTGTCAGCACGATTTCACCATAACCATTGGCCACCAGCCGGTGTGCCTGGGTGAAAATTTCTCCCATGGGTACGGAGCGGCTGTTGCCCCGTCCGAAGGGAATGATGCAGAAGGTGCAGCGGTGATCGCAGCCGTTCTGCACCTGCAGAAAGGCCCGGGCGCGTCCCTCCAGCCCCTCGATCAGGTGCCCGGCGGTATCCCTGACGCTGAGAATGTCATTGACGCGAATGCGTTCGGCGCCGTTTTCGGGTGGCAGGAAACTTTCCGCACGCAGCTTCTCCATATTGCCGAGTACCAGGTCGACCTCCTCCATCGCGGCGAAACGTCCGGGGTCGATCTGGGCGGCACAGCCGGTGACGATGATGCGTGCATCGGGATGCTGGCGGCGGGCCTTGCGCACCGCCTGGCGGGCCTGGCGTTCGGCTTCGGCCGTAACGGCGCAGGAATTGATGACGACCATATTACGGGCATCCGCCGCCTTGGCGTGCTGGCGGATGATCTCCGATTCATAGGCGTTCAGCCGGCAGCCGAAGGTGATGATTTCCACCTCCCGCCGGTCCTCTGCCGTCCTGGCCTCACTATCCTTTGCCGCCGCCATGTTCAGACGCTTTCCAGATCGGCGGTGGCCGGAACGGACGGGTCGAGCAGGGATTGCGCCAGCTGCCCGCGGAAGCTGATGCTGGCCGGGCCGGTCATGATGACGTGGTTATCCTCGCGCCAGTGGATATCGAGCGTGCCGCCATCAAGCCCGATCCGTACCCGGCGTCCCGTGAGGCCGCGGCGGGCGGCGGCGACGGCCGCGGCGCAGGCGCCCGAGCCGCAGGCCTGGGTAATGCCCGCCCCGCGTTCCCAGACCCGCTGGCGCAGATGGTTTTTCCCCGCAAGGGAAACGACCGAGACATTGACCCGGTCAGGAAACAGCGGATCATGCTCGACCAGCGGCCCGGCCCGGCCCAGATCGATTGCCTCCGCATCCTCAACGAAGAACACGGCATGCGGGTTGCCCATGCTGACGCAGCAGGGATCCTTCAGTACAGGCGCGCTGGCCGGGCCTATCGTCAGGGGAACGTGGAGGGTATCATGGGCTTCGGCAAGGGGAATGTCCTGCCAGTTCAGGCGTGCCGGGCCCATATCAACCGCATAGCGGCCCCCACCTGTATGACGGCATTTCAGAATGCCGGAAATGGTTTCAATGGCGATGTCCTCGCCGCCGCCACGCTGATGCAGCAGGGCGGCAATGCAGCGGGTGGCATTGCCGCAGGCGCCGGCCTCGCTGCCATCGGCATTATAGATGCGCATGAAGGCATCGGCATGTCCGGAAGGTTCGATGACGATCAGCTGATCGCAGCCGACCCCCTGATGGCGGTCGGCAATGCGGGCGATCTGCTCTGCGGTCAGGCCAGAGGGAAGGGCATCTGCGTCAAAAATGACGAAGTCGTTGCCCAGCCCGTGCATTTTCAGGAATTCCATGGCGCTCATAGCGGGGTTATAGGGCGGGGAGGTGGCGGAGTCCAGATTTCCCCTGCCGGGCCGGCGGAGGCTCAGGCCATGGCCGGCAGTTTCAGCCCCAGACTGTTCAGGGCAAAGGCGGCCACGTCATCGAGCGCTATGCCCTGGGGGCGGGAACGGGCCAGTACCCGCATGCCCAGCAGGGTTGCCAGCAATGCGCATGCCGCCTGATGAGGGTCGATGGTGGAGGCGATGGCCCCGTTTTTCTGCGCCTCGGCAACCGAAGCTTCGAGAAAGGCGGCGACTTCCTGCTGGCTGCCGGTGACGATGGCGCGTATTTCCGCATCATGCGGCGCCAGTTCAAGCGCCGTATTGGTGACGAAACAGCCGCAATCGCCGTTGCGTCTGGCCGCTTCCTGCACCGTATCGGCAAAAAAGGCGTGCAATGCTTCTTCCGGCGGCAGTTTGCGCCAGCGGGCGAATTTGGCCCGGCGGCGTTCGTCGAACATTTTCAGCGCCGCGGTGAAAATGGCCTTCTTGTCGCCAAAGGCGGCATAAAGGGAAGCGCGGTTGACCCCGGTCGCCCTGACCAGATCATCATAATTGGTCTGCATGTAGCCCTGTTTCCAGAACAGGCGCATGGCGGCGCGCAATGCCGCTTCCTCGGAAAACTGCCTTGGTCTACCCACGGTTTCGTCAGCCCATCTTTCTTGCCTGATATGCGTGTTTGGCGCCTATCTTTTATCAATCGTCATTCTATCCTGCCAACAGGGAAATGTAAAAAAGCCTGGATCGGCATAATTGTATCCAATATACAATATGGTTGTGGATGCCGTATCCCGGTTGATGGAGGGAGCAAACGGTATGGCTGAATTCTGGAACGGGCTGGCGGGGCGGCGGCTTTCCTGCATTGACATGCATACGGCGGGTGAACCGGTGCGCATCGTGACCGCCGGGATCGGTCTGCCGGAAGGCGGCGTTCTGGCCATGCGGGAATTTCTGGGCCGCGAGGCGGATTGGATGCGCCGGGCGCTGATGCTGGAACCGCGCGGTCATGACGGCATGTATGGCGCCGTGCTGGTACCCTCCGGCGATAATACCGCGGCTTTCGGGGCCGTTTTCATGCATAACGAGGGCTACAGCACCATGTGCGGCCACGCGGTGATCGCCCTGGGCCGTTATGCTGTGGACAGCGGTCTGGCTTCTTCCGGCGACAATTTTGTCATCGAATGTCCCTGCGGGCCGGTCGATGTCGCGGTTGCACCGGATGGTACGGTCAGTTTCACCAGCGTTCCGGCCTTTGTCGTCGCCCGCGATGTGCCGGTGCGCATTGACGGTTTTGCCCCCTTCCGTGCCGATATCGCCTATGGCGGTGCTTATTATGCCATTCTGCCTCTGGAACGGCTGGGGGTGGCATGGGGTGGTTTGCCGCCTGATGAGCTGGCAAGGGTGGGCGAGCGGATCACCCGGGCCCTGGCGGCCGCGGTTTCCCTGCCGGGTCCGGCGGCGCTGGCCTTTCTTTACGGCACCATCTTCACCGACGGGACGGAGGATGCGGCGCAAGTAAGCGAGAATATCTGCATTTTCGCCGGACGGCAGATCGACCGCAGCCCCACAGGATCCGGCGTGACGGCGCGCATGGCCCTGCGGGCCGCCGGTGGCCGGGCACGGCTTGGCGAGATTCATCGTTTTCGCAGCATCACCGGTGGGATGTTCACCGCCGGCCTTGCCACTGCTCCGGCGGCGGATGGTTCCGTGCGCGTCATCGTTTCCGGCCGGGCTCATTACATGGCCCGTGCCGAGTTTCTGATCGAGGATGGTGATGATATCGGCCGCGGGTTTCTGATCAGCGAAAGCGGGAACAATGGCTGAGGAGCGCATCGCTGTCATCGGTGGCGGGGTGATCGGCATTGCCGTCGCCGCCGTTCTGGCCGGGCGTGGCCGGAGGGTCGATGTTTTCGAAGCCAGGGAAATCGCTGCCGGTGCTTCCTTCGGCAATGCCGGCGGTATTGCGGTCAGCGAGGTGGTGCCTCTCTCCGGCCCCGGCATGCTGCGTCAGGTGCCGGGCTGGCTGCTCGATGCGGAAGGTCCGTTGGCGATCCGCTGGCCTGATCTGCCCGGGCTCGTGCCCTGGTTGTGGCGTTTCCTGCAGGCGGGACGAGCCGATCGCATCGAGAAACAGGCACGGGCGCTGGCGGCACTGATGGGACGGGTCTATCCGGAATGGGAACCGTTGCTGGCGGCGGCCGGTCTGTCATCCATGCTGCGGCGGAACGGGGCGATCACGGTTTATCGCCATCCCGGGGCGCTTGCCGCCGATGCTTTCGGCTGGGATCTGCGCCGCCGTCACGGCGTGCGGATCGAGACGCTCTCAGCCCGGGAAATCCGGGATCTGGAACCGGCGCTGGCCGATGATTTCGTTGCCGGGATGCGCACCCCCGATTGGGGACATGTCGGCGACCCCGGCGGGCTTGTGACCGGGTTATGGCGCTATGCCGCGGGAACGGGCCGGGCCAGCCTGCACCGCCGGGCCGTGCGCCGTGTCATCCCGCGGGAACCGGGCGGCGAGCTGATTTTCCACGATGGCGGGCGGGCCTGTTTCACTCATGTCGTCATTGCTGCCGGCGTCTGGTCTCGGGCGCTCTGCGCGGGGTTGGGCTGGCAGGTGCCGCTGGCGGCGGAGCGCGGTTATCACATCACCCTGTCCGATCCGGGGGTTGAGCTGCGCGGCATGGTCACCTTCGGCGAGCGC
Source organism: uncultured Hyphomicrobiales bacterium (assembly GCA_964463775.1). Taxonomy (GTDB): domain Bacteria; phylum Pseudomonadota; class Alphaproteobacteria; order Minwuiales; family Minwuiaceae; genus JALXAG01. Next base: position 1,858 of record CAYXDL010000116.1, on the reverse strand, counting down.
AAATTTGTTGCCACCAGCATGGATATGGGGCTGCGCCTGGCCGGGACGGTGGAACTCGGCCGGGCCGAGGGCGGGGAAAACTGGCGCCGGGCCGATATTCTGGCTGAAATGGGCCGGCGCTATTTCAACGGGTTACGCACAGGCAATGCCAGCCGCTGGATGGGACCACGGCCTTCCCTGCCGGACAGCCTGCCGGTGATCGGCACCGATCCGCGCCACAAGGGAATCCATTACGCTTTCGGCCATGGTCATCTCGGCCTGACCCAGGCTTCGGTCACGGCTGCCATGATCGCCGATCTGATCATGGGGCGTCATCCCGCCGTCGATCCGGCACCTTTCAGCATTGCGCGTTTCTGACAGGTTGAAAAACGGAGGCTGCATTCATGGCCCGGCATACATTTTTCTGCATCGATGCCCATACCTGCGGCAATCCTGTCCGCGTCGTTGCCGGTGGCGCTCCGATGCCGGAAGGGGCGGATATGAGCGCAAGGCGGGTCTGGTTTCAAAAACATTTCGACTGGATCCGCACCGGGCTGATGTTTGAACCGCGCGGCCATGACATCATGTCGGGCAGTATTCTCTACCCGCCGCTACGCGATGATTGCGATATCGCAATCCTGTTTATCGAGACCAGCGGCTGCCTGCCCATGTGCGGCCATGGCACCATCGGCACGGTGACGGTGGCGCTTGAGCACGGATTGGTCCGCCCCCGTCAGCCCGGCCTGCTGCGCCTTGATACGCCGGCGGGCAGGGTCGATGCCGGCTATCGCATGGAGGGGGGCAAGGTCAGGAGCGTATGCCTGAGAAACGTTCCCTCCTTTCTTGCTGCCCGGGATCTGGAGGTGGACTGTCCGGAGCTCGGGCGGTTGCGCTTCGATGTCGCCTATGGCGGCAATTTCTACGCCATTATCGAGGAGCAGGAGAATTATGGCGGTCTTGACGATCTTTCGCCACTGGACATTCAGCGCATCAGCCCCGAACTGCGCCGACGCATCAACGATCGCTATTCCTTTGTTCACCCGCAGGATCCGGATATTCATGGCGTCAGTCATATTCAGTGGACCGGCCGTCCGCACCATGAGCGTGCCACGGCGCGCAATGCCGTCTTTTACGGTGACAAGGGAATAGACCGTTCTCCCTGCGGCACCGGCACCTCGGCGCGGATGGCACAGCTTCATGCCCGGGGCAGGCTGAAGGCCGGTGAGCGCTTCGTGCATGAAAGCATTATCGGCAGCCTGTTTACCGGCTGTATCGAGGAGGAGACGGTAATCGAAGGCAAAAGCGCGATCATTCCCTCCATCGAGGGATGGGCACGGATTACCGGGCTGAACACGATCTTCATCGATGAGGAGGACGACCCCTTCGCCCACGGCTTTTTGTTGACCTGAGCGCCACCGTGCAGGAAGCTGCCTCCTGATCGGCGGAGGGACAATGGCAGCTGTCAAACATTCACATGTGGCGCTGGCGCGGCGGATCGTGGAAACCATCCGCCTGCAGGGCTGTGCCCGCGGACATCACCTGACCGAGCAGGGCCTTGCCGATGCGCTGGGGGTATCGCGCTCTCCCGTGCGTCGGGCACTGGCATTGCTGGCCGATGCGGGCTTGCTGCATTACGTGCCGAAACAGGGATATTTCCTCGCCTGTGATGGCGAGAATCTGGCAATGACGGATCCGGCCCTGCCGCGTACCGGCGAGGAGGCGCTGTATATGCGCATCGCCAATGACCGCTTCGCGGGCAGGCTTTCGGGCAGCGTGACGGTGGCCGATCTGCTGCGTCGTTATGATGCCAGCCGCTCTCTGGTCATGAAGGTGCTGACCGCCATGGCCGGGGAAGGGCTGGTGGAACGCGCGGGCGGGC
>CAYXDL010000115.1:0-7377 GCA_964463775.1 uncultured Hyphomicrobiales bacterium | reverse complement strand
ATCGCTGTGAACCTTGGTTGTTTTTTTCTGGCGGCACTATTCTTCCTCCGGTTGGTGGAGGGTCAATACCTCATTGCCGCCAGGGCGGTAAAAGCCTTTTCCGGCCGCGCTCCCGCCGCTTCATCCGCCCTGTTTTCCTGCGGCGCGCCCGCATGCGCCGATGACTGCAAGTACCGCCGTGTTGCAATCGCTCCTTCCCCCGTGCCCGCATGCGCCGGCCGGCTTTCCTGCCCTGTCGGGCCGTCATGCCGGCTCCTTCCCGCTTGACAGGAGGCAGCATGCCGTTTATGGAATGATTATTCTAATATGAAGGAAGCGAGACAATGCTGAAAACACGCAAACCCGTACCCGATACCAAACTGCCGCTGGTCGGCGGGGGCAGTTGGTCGGTGGCTGACAGCGCCCCGGAAAATCTGACGATGATGGTGGTTTACCGCGGCCTGCATTGCCCGCTGTGCAAGGGCTATCTGGCAGAGCTGGCGCAGAAGAAGGATGAATTTACCTCCCGCGGTGTCGATGTCGTCTGCGTCAGCACCGATGATGAGGAACGCGCCGCCCGCGCCGTTCATGACTGGGGGCTGGAGGGGCTGAAACTCGCCTATGGCATGAGCATCGATCAGGCCCGCGACTGGGGGCTGTACATATCCACCAGCCGGGGGAAGACCTCTCTTGGCATCACCGAACCGGAGCTGTTTGCCGAGCCGGGCATTTTCCTGATCAAGCCGGACGGGACACTTTATGCGGCTTTCATCCAGAGCACGCCTTTCGCCCGCCCGCATTTCGACGATCTGCTGAAGGCGATCGACTTTATCACCAGCAACGATTACCCCGCCCGCGGAGAAGCCTGACCTCCTCTTCGCGCAGGTCCCGCCCCCGCCTTCCGGGGGCGGGGCCGTTGCGCGCTTTTTCGCCCTGGGAGGCTTATTCCTTCTGAGGGTTGAGGTCTCCCAGCATGGCCTGCAAGGCCGGCGGCAGCACGATCTGGCGCGAGGCGATCGCCTGCGCCAGAAGGGCGGCGGGAATGGCGATAACCACCGAGAGAATCAGCAGATTGCGCCACTGCCAGCGGTGCCAGTGCCGCGCCCGGCGGCGCAGGATGAAGGCGGCAAGGGCAAAAAAGGCGCCTGCGGCGGCTATCCAGGCCAGCAGGGGAATGATCATGTTCTGCAAGCGCTGCCTCCTTCATTCCGTTCAGGGCCGCCGCCCAGCCATGATGGCGGGCCTAGAGGGGTTGCGTTGCCTCCCGCAGCCATTGGCGCGTCTCCTCGTCCAGGTCAGGGGATAATGTCTCATACACGCGGCGGTGATAGCGGTTCAGCCAGCCGATTTGTGCCGGGCTCAGCATGTCGGCAACGATCAGCCTGCGGTCGATCGGCGCCAGGGTCAGGGTCTCGAAGCCGAGGAAGTCGCGGGTTTCACCTGCTTCGGGATCCGTGACCAGCACCAGATTCTCAATGCGGATACCATAGGCGCCGGCCTTGTAATAGCCGGGTTCGTTGGACAGGATCATGCCCGGTTCCAGCACGGCACCGCTGCCCGCCTTCGAAATGCGCTGCGGTCCTTCATGGACACTGAGATAGGCGCCGACGCCATGGCCGGTGCCGTGATCGTAATCCAGCCCGTTCTGCCACAGGGCGGCACGGGCGAAGGCATCAAGCTGGCCACCATTGGTACCGACGGGAAAGCGCATGCAGGCCAGATCGATATGCCCCATCAATACACGGGTGAAGCGATCGCGGATTTCCGCATCCGTCACCGTGCCAATGGCGATGGTACGGGTGATATCGGTGGTGCCGTCCGGATACTGGCCGCCTGAATCCAGCAGCAGCAATCCGCCACGAACCAGAGGGGCATTGCTCTTTTCGCTGACACGGTAATGGGTGATTGCCCCGTTGGCCCCGGCCCCGGCGATGGTTTCAAAACTGACGCCGCGGAACAGGTCGCTTTCGGCACGGAAATCGTGCAGCACGCGCACCACGGTCATCTCATCCAGATCCCTGCCTTGCTCAACCTGTTTTTCAAGCCAGTGAAGGAAACGGCACATGGCGATGCCGTCGCGCTGATGGGCGGCGCGGGCACCGTTTCTTTCCGCCTTGTTTTTGCGGGCCTTGGGCCGTTGGCAGGGATCGGTTCCCTCGATCACGCTGCCGCCGGCGGCGGTAATCGTCAGGGGAAACCAGATGCCCGTGGCATTGGCATCGATCAGGACATGGCGCCCTTGCCGGCCGAGATCGCGCACCGCTTCGGCAAGGGCGGCCGGCGCATGACGGCGAACCTGCTTGTGCAGGCTGCTGAGGGCATCATCCGTCAGCTTGCGTTCATCGACGAACCAGTCCACGCCGCCATCGGCATGCAGGATGGCGAAGCTCAGCGCGAAGGGGGTGCAGGGGACATCGGCACCACGGATGTTCAGCAGCCAGGCGATGGAATCAGGGGCGGTGATAATCGCGGCATCGGCCCCCTCCGCGGCGATGGCCTGCCCGCATTCACGGCATTTCTCCGCGCTTTTTTTGCCCGCAAAGCGCAGGGGGTGGGGGATGACCGGGCCAAGCGGCGGCGGGGGGCGGTCATCCCAGATTGCATCGATCGGGTTTGCCTTCAGCGTGCGCAGGGTCACGTTTGCCTTGCGGCAGTGCCTGTTCAGCCGGGCGATGGCGGCAGGGGCATGCAGCATCGGATCATAGGCAAGCACCTGGCCCGCCAGATGTTCGCCGATCCATTCATGGGGGGGATCGTCGCTGATATGACGCGGCTCAAAAAGCGCGGAATCGGTTTCGGCGCGCACCTGCAGGGTATAACGGCCATCGACGAAAACCGCCGCCTTCTCCGGCCCGATCACGGCCAGCCCGGCGGAACCGGTGAAGCCGGTCAGCCAGGCCAGTCTTTCGGCGCGAAGAGGTACGTATTCGCCGAAATGCTCATCACCGCGCGGTACCAGAAAGGCATCCGCCCCCTGTTGCTTCAGGGCCTCGCGCAGGGCTTGCAGGCGGGCGGCCTTGTCACCGCCTTCGATGGTGCGGCGCCATTCCCTGTGGCGGCTGGCCAGCCAGGCGCCGAGCATCGCCGGATCTGGATTGCCGGGGATCAGCGCCAGCATCGCCCGCGGGTCCTCGCCGGGTGGGGCGGCGGCGAGCCCGTCCAGAAGTTCCCGCGCCTCCGCCTCCGGCAGGCCGGTGGCAATTGCCGGATCCCTCACGCTGTTTTTCTGCTGCATTAGGTTCCCTGTTCCCGTTGTTCATGCCTCAGGAGTATGCCTGCCTCCGCCCCGGTTGTGCAATCGCTTTGAGATATGCGCAAAATGCAATGCTGCGCTGCAATATTTCCGTGTGATATGACGGGGATGGCTGTTGTAAAAGCCGTTGTGCAACGCAATATGTCCGGTAACGAATGACCGGATGCGAAGGAGAAGACAGATGGTTGACATGAATTTGGCCAGGGCACGGGCGCAGGCGAAGGTTTCGCCGGTGGCGAAAAATATCGGCCTCGGCCCTGACGGCAACCTGAATGAGGTGGATATCATGAACAAGGCACGTGCGGAACGCGCCGCCCTTTTCGGCGCCATGATCGGCAAGCTGGCCGGTTTCATCAAAAGCAGATACGACGCCCTGCGCAAGGAACTGCACGAACGGCGCATGCGCCGGATCGCGCTGGAAGAGCTGAGCGGCTACAGCGACCGCGAACTGGCCGATATCGGCATCGCCCGTGGCGAGATCCGCGCCGCCGTCTACGGCAAGATCAATCTCGACCGCGCCGCCAATGATGACGCCGCGAACGAGAACGAGGCCGGCGCAAAAGGAAAATGCGCCTGAACACGGCGCTTTCCCGGCCTCTTTCCTTCAGGCTCTCTGATCCCCCCGGCCGGCAATGGCCGAAAAGAAAAAAGCAGTCCCGCACCTTTCCGGCCGGGGCTGCTTTTTATTGCTTGGAAGAGGTGATCAGGTTTCTCGTATTGTTTCTCGAATTGCTTCTCGAATTGCTATTATATAACGCTGACGTTCATTCGGTCTATTTTTCAATAAATCTCTCAAAGAGCTTGAAATTTCTAGTTGCACTCCTCTTCCTCTTTTGCCTCGGTTGCATATATTTCTTTTATCTTTTCCTTTGAATTTCGGATGACTTTTTATCCTGAAGCCGGCTTCTTCCAGTTTTGTGGATATGTTATTGGTAAGGTCTCTATCTAGGCCGCCCGGATAGGTCATTTCTCCGTCATTTGGATTATTTCTACAACCATGGATAGCAATTACAAAATCACAAGAGTTTATCAGGCGGAGGCATTGAGGCTCATCAAAGTTGCTGGATGTAATATGTAGAGAGGAATTCCCATTATTCTTTTTTCCTTCAAAGCAATAATAAGAATAATCTTCACCAGCTATTGATTTGCATATTAATGATGTGTGTTTTTCTATTTTGCCACCGTGCGGTGCAATTATTGCAACGCGCGAGCTATTTCTGTTTTCTATGCAAATATCATAATTTTTTTCAGGTTCACTTTTCTTTAATTCCGCAAAGTTTTCATATGTATCAGCCATCATATCTTACCGTCAGGTTTGGTTTTTTCAAACCGGTTTGCCGTCGCGGGTGGTGTAGCGGAATTCGCCGCCGTCCTTGACCGTCATCAGGTCGATATCGGAATAATAGGCGACTTCCTTTTCGGCCCGGGTGCCGATTTCAAGATAGCTGGCGGGCTTGTCCGATCTGTTTACCAGATGGTGGCCGTTGCCCGCCCCGGCCCTGAAGCCGGCGCACATGCCCGGCGTCATGATCTGTTCGCCGTCATCGGTGATCAGGGTCAGTTCGCCCTCGACGATATAGACGAATTCATCCTCGTTTTCATGCCAGTGGCGCAGGGAGGATCCCTGCCCCGGCGGCAGGGTGGTCAGATTGATGCCGAGCTGGGTGAGGCCGAAGACATCACCGAGCTTGCGTTTCTCGCGATGGCGGCAGATTTCGTCATAGGGCGGCGGATAGCCGGTGCCGATACGCGGTGCCACATCCCGGCTGTCGATGGCGACAGGGGGTTTTTTCTCTGCCGGTTTCGCGCTGGCCTTGCTCATGCTCTCGTTACTCCAGTGTCGGATTCTGGCGGGTTCTCGCTTTTCCTGTTCTTTATGTTTATACCAATAGTCAGCACAAAAAGACATATTATTGTATGCCTAAGGATAAATATCCTGAAAGAAACGGGGGTGAAGATGATGCCGATCCGGGAACGGTCGCGCCGGCTTGTGTACAGTCTGCTGATGGAGGAGAATTCCCGCCATCCCCTGCGGCGCGCCGCCGATCTTTTTCTGCTCTGCCTCATTCTTGCCAATGCCGCGGCCATCGTTCTGGCCAGCGTCCGATCCTTCGCCGGGCGTTACGGGGCCGTCTTCACCGGTTTTGAATATTTTTCCGTCGCCGTGTTTACGGCTGAATATGTCCTGCGGCTGTGGAGTTGTGTCGAGGATCCGCGTTACCGCCAGCCGCTCAGCGGGCGCCTGCGCTATATGCTGACCCCCATGGCCATTGTCGATCTGCTGGCCGTTCTGCCGTTTTATCTTGCCTTTGGCGGCGCCGATTTGCGCATGTTGCGGATTTTGCGGGTCTTCCGCCTGCTGCGGCTTGTCAAGATTGCCCGGTATTCCCGGGCTCTTCAGGTGTTCGGCCGGGTTCTCGTGAATACGGCAGGGCAGCTTGTCTTCAGCCTTGTGCTGCTGGCGGTGCTGTTGCTGCTGGCCTCCAGCCTCGTATACATGGCCGAACAGGACGCGCAGCCTGAAGCGTTTTCAAGCATTCCGGCCGCCATGTGGTGGGCTGTCGCCACCCTGACCACCGTGGGCTATGGCGATATCTATCCGGTCACGCCGTTGGGCAAATTTCTCGGTTCCGTCATCGCCGTGTTCGGCATCGGCATGTTTGCCCTGCCCGCTGGAATATTGGGTGCCGCGTTTGTTGAGGCATTGCAGGACATGAACAAGGCAGCGACCTGTCCGCATTGCGGCAGGCGGGCTGATGAGGAACAGCCGGAGGGGGGCGGTCCCTAACCCGCCGCAGGCTTTTCCAGCCACAGGGTGGACCATGCGCCGATCCGCAGACAGCGCCGGCGCCGCAGGCCCTGATTGAAATAGCGCTTTTCCACCATGCGCCGCTGATGGTTGAGGATGCCGGAAAGCACCATCTGTCCGCCAGGGGTCAGGGCTGCGCTGAGTGACGGAGCCATGGCGGTCAGTGGTCCGGCGAGGATATTGGCGACGACGAGATCGCAGCCGCTGACACCGCAGCGCCCCGGATCGCTGCCCAGATGGACCCGGATCTGATGCTGGCGGTGGTTGAGGCGGGCATTTTCCGCTGTTACCGCCACCGCGTCGGGATCATTGTCGATGGCATCGATGCGCACCGGTCCCGTGGCCGCAATGGCGATGGCCAGCACCCCCGATCCGCAGCCCATATCAAGGGCATGATTTATGCTGCCTTTGCCTGCGATGCGGTCGATGGCCAGCAGGCAGCCATAGGTGGTTTCATGCAGCCCGCTGCCGAAGGCCCGTCCGGCATCGATGCGGATATTGTTACGGAAATGGAACAGGCGCGGGGCGATATGACTGCCGTGAACGAAGAAACGCCCGGCCCGGACCGGCTCAAGCGCCTCCTGAGAACGGGCGACCCAGTCTTCCCCCTCCAGCAGGGCAAGAGTGAAATCATGACCGCCGAGCCGGGCGGATAATTCCTGTTCATCCGGCCTCTCGGCGAACAGGGCTTCCAGAAACCAGCTGCGGTTCTCCTCCATCTCCATCGCGGTGACGGACAGGGCGGTGTCTTCCAGCCGCAGGGCCAGTTCCTGAACCACGGCCGGATCACCTTCAAGGCGAAGCTGCCAGAAATCGGGGGATGATGCGTTGCTCATGCGGGTTCCACGAAGCTGTCGATGACTTTCTTGCGCCCGGCCTTGTCGAAATCAATGTCCAGACGGTTGCCGTCCATCTGGCGAATGATGCCGTAACCGAATTTCTGATGGAAGATGCGCATGCCGGTTCTGTAGTCGCTGTCTTTTTCCTCTGGCCGGGTAAGCGACGCTGCCGATCGCCACGGCGCGGCGGTGGTGTGGCCGCCATGGAAGCCGGCATTCATACCACCGCGGCGCTGCAGTTCGATATGTTCAGGGGGCAGTTCCTCGATAAAGCGGCTGGGAATGCTGGCCTGCCACTGGTTGTAGATGCGCCGGTTGGCGGCAAACAGAATATGGCAATGGCGCCGGGCGCGGGTGATGCCGACATAGGCGAGGCGGCGTTCCTCCTCCAGCCCGGCATTGCCGGTTTCATCAAGGGCGCGCTGATGAGGAAACAGCCCTTCCTCCGAGCCGGGCAGAAAGACGGTGTTGAATTCCAGCCCCTTGGCGCCATGAAG
>CAYXDL010000114.1:0-7391 GCA_964463775.1 uncultured Hyphomicrobiales bacterium | reverse complement strand
GGAATGTCAGCGGAATCCCAATCCGAAGGATCATAACGCCGTCGTTTCCAGCGGACACCATGTTGGCGGGCCAGTAGTTCATAGGTTGCGCGCACCCGGGCACCTTCAATTCCGCGTAGCTGATCGGGGGAACGTTTTGCAGGTGGCTCTTCGCCAAAACGGATGGTGTACATCCGGCGTATGATGCGCAGCCGCGCGGCAGGGTCGAGAGCCAGCCTTGCTTGCCACAACAGCTTGTCGGCACGCGCGCCACCCGGCTGACCGGCCGCGTAAAGACGCACACCGGCCTCGCCTATCCAGGTGATCAGGGTACCGGCACGCGCTGCCAGAGATACGGCGGCATGGGATATGCGCGCGCCCGGTTCCAGCATCAGGCAGGCGATGCCGCCAATGGGAATATGAGTCCGGTTTCCTTCGGCATCGATGGCAACGAAGGCGCCGTCCTTCACGTCAATGCGGGCGCGTTCGATAAAGATCAGCGCAGCCCGTTCTTTCAGCGGGATTGGTTTTGGCGGCGGCAATCCCGGTATGGTCATCATCAGACCCGGCGGATCATCATCAGGCCACAGCCGAACCCTTTGGCCCGGCCGAACCCCTGGAGCAATTTGGCGATAAAGGCTGCGGGATCAGTAACGGCAAGGATACCGCGCATGTCGAGGATGCCGAATTTGGGTTCCTGTTCCCGTCGTCCCTGTGGCCGCCCCGGACGTGGCAGAGGGATGGTGCTATAGTCTTCCAGCATGAAATCCTCCACGGTGAAACCATGGCGGCTGCCTTGTGCCTTAAGCCATTTTTCCCCCTCATGCCGGGCGATGGCAAAGCGCTGTTCTGCCCTCTTGCTGTGACAGTCTGCCGGTGGATTCTGCGGAAGGCCGGGAACGGATTTCAGGGCATGCATGACCACGTCGACGCGGCGGTGTCGTTTATCTGCACCCAGCTTGTCGTGCGGGCGTGTTTTGGTGGCATTGGCGCGCAAAAGAAAAGCAAGCTTGTCGCCGGCTTTGAGGTCGGGTTCAAAGGTTTTGGGCATGAAAGGGCGGAACAAGTCATTAAGCTCCGGCTGCCGGTGCGAGAGAATATAGAACCGGCCGTCACCATCAGTACGCCAGAGGAAGTCGCGCTTCTGCCCGGAAGGAGAGGGAAAAAGCGTCCAGATCAGCCTGTGGTGGGCATCCAGACGTGCCCCGGGGTCAGATGGATTCAGAAGGGGCAGAAGGGCTTTTGCCGGGGCGCGGCGGTCCAGTTCGACGCGGCTGAAATAAGCCATATTCACCCTCCCTCACCGAGAAAGTCGACCTGACGAAGGGCGAAATGCCAGCGTTCGCGGTCGACAGGGTTGTCCCAGCGGGTTTCACTGCGTAGTGGAGTCAGACCTTCATAGGGATCGGCGGCGATCAGCATTGGGGTTGGCGCTCTGGTTTTGTCCGCTTTGCCGGCTTGATGAAGCCAGAAAGGCAAGACGGCGTTCTGAAGTGCGGCCACTGGATCGGACGCTTCAGCGATGACGGGCATGAGAGGGGCGGAAAGCGGGCAGGATTTGCGGCCCATGTATAGGGTAAAGGCCGGCATTTTCAGTGCCCGGGCCAGTTCTGCCAGCGGCTGTGGCGGGTGGTTTGCCCATAAGGCAATAGCGAAGCAGACATCGCACACATAATCGCGCTGAGTGATGATTGTGTTCAGATTTTTGCCGGCGGCAGCGATGGCGGCACGGCGGGTGGCGGTTTTCTTTGCCTTGGCCGATGGTACGGTTTGCACGGTATGAAAATCGCGGATGGTTTTTTCCGCCCTGAAAACGGCAACGGCCATACGCCAGGCATTCAGGGAGTCCTGCCCCTGGCGGTTATCACGGCGAATGCCCAGTGCCGCCCCCAGCAGGCCAAGGATGGCGGAGCGTCCCGGCCAGATGCGGGTGCCCCGGCGCTCATGACCTGCGGGGCCGCCGAAAGCCCCCATTGGCGCCGTTAGGGTGAAAACGAGGAATTCAGCCATCAAGGCACCCTTCGGCAAAGCTGCGGATTTCAGCCAGAGTTCCGGTTCCCGCCGCGACATTCATGATCTTTGCCCGGTCTGAGGAGGGGCCATAGGTGCTGTCAATTTTTCTCGCTGTTTCCTCCAGTGCCGCAACCGACGCCTTCAGCAGGTCGTCACCCGTGACCGGCCTGAAAAATGCTCCGGCCAGTGAACGGGGTTGCTGACTGCCGCATTCGGCGCGGATATAGGATGCCCGTGTCTGATGGGCAAAGCTGTTTTTCTTGCCGGAAGGTGTGGCGGTTGCCAGGGCCTCGGCCAGCGCGGCAACGGCCTTGCGTGCAAGTTCCCTGTTACCGTTAAGGTTTTCCATCAGCAGGTTGAGATCGACACAGGCGTAGAGGTAGTAAACACCGGACCCGAATCCGGCATCACCAATGAAACCGGCGCCTGCATCCTCAGCCGCGGTTTTCAGATCGTCGACGGCTGTATAGAAATCGTCTTCTGCCAGCGCCTTGTGGGTGGTGATGGCGTGACTGATCTGCACCGCCGCTTCGCGGTTGTAGTCGGGATCATCAGCCAGCATGCGCCCGAACATGGCGATATCCGCGGCGCCGTCGGCCGTTCGCAGGACATTTTTTTTCAGATCTTTCGTCGGTGGCAGTTTCTCACCCTGCAATGCCTTCAGCGCCAGATCCTGCGCCAGTTCACGTTCGTCAGGGGAGATGAAAGCCAGCTGCTTGGTACGGATGAGACCTTTTTTTTCCGCTTCCGTATCGAGTTTGCCGAAGATATCGGCAATTTGTTTGGCAATGTCGCGGGCCTGATCCTCACCGGCACCTTTGTCCTTGATGTAAGCATAGACCTCATCTCCCAGGCGTTGGGTGCGCTGGCCGAGATGTCCTTCAAGTTCCTTCTGCATGACATCGGACAACCGTGCGGCGCGTTTGAGGGCCTGGCTGGACAGTCGCAGCCGGGGCACACCGCCGTAATGGGCCGTTTTGGGCCGCCCCTGATCATCCCGGTTGGGATTGGACGGCGGATAGATGGTCAGGAAATGAAGTTGCAGAAAGCGGCTCATGATGCGGTTTCCTCTTTATTGGCTTTTGTTTTGTCCGTTTCCGTGTGCTCTGGGGCGGGGTGCGTTTCATTTGTCGGGACCGGGCCACCGCCGTAATATTCAAAACACCAGCGAATGCGGGTTTCTTCGTTCCAGTAATACAGATCCCGGGCCAGGTCACAGATATTGGCGCGGTCGTCGATGACCTTCAGGGCCCGGCGCAGGGGGGTGACCAGTTCGGCCGGATCCGGGGTGCGGACCAGCCGCTGGAAGCGCAGATCGGAAAGAAGCCGGGTATCGCCGTTTTTGCGGCCAAAACGTTCTGCGGCCTTTTGCGCTGTGTTCTCCTTGATCTGTGCCAGGGAAATGGCAATGAGGGCGAGTGTTTCCGTATCCGGTTTTCTGTCCAGCGCCTTATACAATTCAAACGTTTCTTCGACCTGAATCGCTTCCACAGCGCTTGCGGCTTTGCGCAGGCGGGCCCTGGCGGCGCGGCCGCGGCCTGTTTCAGGTCCCAGCGCCTGTCGCCACCAGCGATAGCAGACATCACCGACGTCGTCGTTTTTGTCTTTTCCCTCGGGCGCCGGATTTTCCTTGGCGGCGCCCGGAACTGTAGCCGTGTTCATAATGCCGGTTCCTCCTCTTTCTTCTTGCGCCGGGCCGGCAGGGGCAGATCCAGAGGCGTGAAGATTTTCTTGCCGAACGGCGGATGGCCGGTGAAGGCGAGATTCAGTTTTTTTCGCGCATTAACGACGATTTCCGTTTTATCCATGTCGCTGTTCAGCAGCAGGTCATGAGTCAGATCGCCGAACAGGCGCAGGGCATGTTTGCGCAATGTCTTCAGCCAGGATCTGGCAATTTCGCGTCGGGCCGCGCGCCTGTCTGCGGCACCTTCCAGCCGGGACAGAGCCTGCAATACCGTTTCAAAACCGGTTTGGGTGTGTTCGAAGAAGTTCTCACGGGTTCGGGCTATGGTCCCCTTATTACCATCTGGTTCGTTCAGTGCCTCTTTCAGGCAGGATGTCAGTGCCTTGGCAGCCTCTTCCGCGGCGGTGACGAATTCCTCCGCATCCTCTTCCGCCTGTTCCGACAAAGGAAAGAGAGGGGTTTCAGACCAGATGAAATCGAGGGGTTTCATATTGTCCATGGCCCAGCCCGCCGCCAGTATCCGGGCGGGTGCCGGGTTGTGGTGCTGATGATTGGCGATGCATGCGGCTCTCTGGAATTTCCGGGTACTGAAAACCACGCCGCGCCAGTTGGGATAGGTGAAGTTGCCCGGTTTCGGGTGTACGGGCAGCTTCTGATACTTGTTGTCGAAGTAATACGGGCTCAATGGGTGAACCCAGCCACTGTAATTGGTGCCGTAGGGGCGCTGGATGACGCCGGTGACGACCTCTCCCTTTGCTCCGGTAACAGCGCAGGAGCCGGTGGAAACAACCAGTTGCAGACGCCGGGGCATGCCGAAGAACACCTCCGGATGCGGGACATTGCCGGGTTGTGGGGTGACGGTTTCTCCGTTTTCGGATGTTTTCGTTGGCCGCATCCAGGGGAGGGCCTCGCCCACTTCATCGGGCTGCCAGCGTTCATTGGCCGGGCATGCGGGTACATTGGCCCACAGCAGGGACCACAGCGGACATTTGCTGCTTGTGGCCGGCCGGGCGAGGGTGAGCAGCGGTCCGCCGCCACGCATGGATGTGCGGTTTCCCTTACCCCCGGAGGGGGCAAAGGATTGCAGCGTATACAATGCCATCGCCGCCAATGGCAGCGACAGGGCGGGATAACGGTTGCGGTGAACCATCAGATCGCCATTGTTGCGAATCGTTTGTCCGCCCGCACTGTCGATAAACAGCATGTCGACCGGGTTCGGGTTTCCGTCAAGCGGGCTGAGATCCTGCATGAATTTTGGCCCCTCTCCGGTCAGTTCGAAGGCGGGGGCAAAAGGGGCAAGGTGCTGTTGCAGGCGGCCGGCATCAGGGCGTCGGGCAGCCCGGCTCATCTCATCTTCGGGCGGGTCGGCGAGATAGAGCAGACCAATCAGCAATTCCATGCAGGCAAGGTTGAGATCGGGCCGGGGCCAGTCGAAGGTCGTGACGCCATCTTCCGCGATCTGGTCGGGGCGAATAATACAGTGCTTGCCATGGCGCCGAACCGGTATCCAGGCATCGTTAATCAGGTTCAGGGGCATATTCTCATCCATTCGGCATATAACAATATGCTGCATACAATTAGCGTAAATGTAAATATGGCCGTGATGATATATTTTCGGAATTCAGGCTTGGGCTGTTGTGTTTTTCGGAAAGATTAGGGATATATCTGTTCGACTTTTGTTCTTCTGAAACAGTCAAACGCCCGCCATCTCCCGATGGCGGACGCTTGACATTCGCACAAAACCCACATACAGTGTATGTGGCTTTAATACTGATATGGGATGTGCGGCCTGATGCTTATTAGACGCCTCAGGCGAGCGTCATCTTAGCTTAATTTCATAATATGCTCCACGTTCTTGGGCTGGCGACCATCGCCAGCCTTCTTAATATGCGCAATATAGAGACAGGGTTTCTCTCTGTCAATGGCTAATCTGCATCTTTGAAACTTAAAACCTCACGACATAGAAAAACGACTTTCCCGAATTTAATCCCCACGTGTGTGGGGAACGTTCGTAAATGCAGTTAAACTTCCAACCGCACGACGGTTCATCCCCGCGTGTGCGGGGAGGTGATCAGTAAGCCTGAACAGGCGCTGTATTGCAACCCCTGACAAATATCACCATTGTCAGAGACGATGGCTACATGGATTTGCCGGCGCTTCCATTCCGGCCATTTTCCGGTGAATGTGCGGATTTCCGGCAGATTCTGGTCCGGTTTCTCTGCCAGCTTGTCAAAGCGTTTGCTGCTCAGCCGCACCTCTGAGAGTGCTTCGGCCCTGAGAGGATCATCTCTCAGTTTCCGGTCTGCAGCCTGTGCCCATGGAATCAATTCATCACCATCGCGCCGTAACAGCAGGAGGGTAACCTGACTTTCGCCCAGCCGGGTAGGGAAAACGCTATCCCTGAAACACGGCATATTGGCACCCTGATCATAGCCCTCAGCGGGGATCAGGGTGTTCATCCTGCCCAGTCCTCTTTGAGCGTGCTGTTCCCCCTCTTCTTGTCGGGCCTGCCGTTTAAGGGGGGCAGGGATATCCGCCTTTTCAGACTCATTTCCGTGCACGGCTCCGATAAAACGGCGCAGATCGCCAGGGGTGTTGATTTTTTGGTTGTCGAAAATGATTTTTGCCGTGCGCCATTGCTCTGCCACATCATAAACCCAGGCCCCGCGGCCGAGTGTTTCGTTCAGCCAGTTTTCATCCTTCACCTGCTCCGGATCCGGGGAAAGAACATGGAGTATGGGGTCCCCCTCCGGTGTGGCGGCAATCTTCGGGCGCGCGTTGCGTGGCCGCTTCTCCATATGGCGCCACAAGCGCCCGGCTCGCTGTAGCAGGGCGCCAATGGGCGCCAGATCAGAGATCATGACATCGAAATCGAGATCGAGGCTGGCCTCGATCACTTGGGTGCCGATCAGCACCCGCCCCGCCCGACCCAATCCCTGCTTGCCGAAGCGTCTCTGGACGGTCTGTTCAATACGCAGCCGGTCCCACATGGTGAAGCGGGCGTGCAACAGATCAGCTTCAATGCCCTCGTCACGCAACTGTTTCACCGCCGAGATTGCATCATCGACAGCATTGCGTATCCAAACGCAGGCGGCGCCTGCGTTGGTGGCCTCCCGCAGCAGGGCGACAGCCTGATCGTTGTTTTCCAGTCGTCTGACATGCAGGGTGCGGCAGGTGGCGGGGACGGGGGGAACGGAGGTGGTTTTTATTTCCTGTTCGCCGTTCCTGGCGGATAGGACAGTCAGGGCCGGATAAGCCGTTTCAGGCAGTGGTTTCTGGCGTCGTTCAATGATGCCCAGACCGGCCAAATAGGCCTGTGCGTAGCGTTCGCGCATCGGGCGGGGCAGGGTCGCAGTCATGACTATGGCCGAATTGCCCAGCATGGCATGAAACTTGAGCAGGGCTTCCAGTTCCGCTTCCATGTAGGGATCGTAGCTGTGGGCTTCGTCGACAATCAGAACCTTGCCCGCAAGTCCCCACAGGCGCAGGGTGTTGAAGCGCACCGGTAACACGGCTGTCAGTGCCTGGTCGATGGTGCCGACACCTATTTCCGCCAGTAACGCCAGGCGCCGGTCATCGGCGAGCCAGGCGGAGCAGGTCGGCGTATCGGAGTGGGACGGCGTGTGTACGACTGTCCGGTGAAACGTGGGATGCAGGTTTCTGCGGCTGTGGGCCAGAATGAAGGAGGGTGGGTTTTCGCCTTTTTTTTGATGCA